>JBFKLX010000065.1:0-24302 GCA_041630155.1 Acidobacteriota bacterium | reverse complement strand
CTCCACCCCGGCGTTGTCCCAGCAGTTGCCCCGCCGGGACATGGAGCCGACGGCACCCACCGAGTGCAGCCGTTGCTGGTACAGGGTGCTGGCGTACTGCAGGCCCTGATCGGTATGGATCAGCAAGCCGGGACGGACCAGCCGGCGATCCAAGGCCATCTGCAAGGCATCGGTGACCAGCTGCGCGTTGATCCAGCGAGAAAAGGCCCAGCCCACCACCAGGCGGGAGAACAGATCCAACAGCACGGCCACGAACAGCCAGCCCTGCCCGGTGCGAACATAGGTGGTGTCGGAGGCCCACTTCTGGTTGGGCCGGGTGGCGGAAAAATCCCGCCGCAACAGATGGGGTGCCGGTGGTGCCGAGCTCGACGCTCGGGGCACCCGAAAACGCTTCACCGGCTGCGCATGCAGCCGGCCCTGACGCATCAGAGCCGCCACTCGGTTCTTGCCCACCACCAGCCCCTGGCGGCGCAGCTGGGCCGTGATCCGGGGACTGCCGTAGGTGCCTCGGGATTGCCGGAAGACGCTCTGGATCTGCCGCATCAGCTGTCGCTGTAGTGGGGGCTGGCCACGCGGGCAGCTAGCCAGGTAGCGGTAAAACCCGCTGCGGGAGACCTGCAGCACGCGACACATCACTCGAATCGGATAGTGGGCCCTCTCCACGGCGATAAAGGCGAACCTCAATCGTTTTCTCTGGCGAAGAAGGCCGCGGCTCTTCTCAAGATGTCGCGCTCCATGCGCAAGCGCTTGACTTCGCGTTTCAAGCGCGCCATCTCCTGGCGAACGTCTTTGTCCTGCAGCTGGTCCTCGAGCTCGGCGCGGCGCTTCCACTCGGCCAAGCTCTTGTCACTGATTCCCAGCTGCTGGCCAGCAGCGCCAAAGCCTCCTCCTTGAACTGCTTGCTGTATCGTGGCATGTCTCTCCCTTTCTCCAGATCAAAAGCATCCGGAATTGGGAGGTGTCCACTTTTCGAGGAAACTCCGCTTTTTTTCGAATTTCGGATCTCGAATTTCTCCCCAGCGGCCCCGGGGGACCTTGTCTTTTCCGGTCTCGGTCCTTAGGATCGAGGGAATTCGGCACTTGCACTGGCGAAGGTGGAAGTTTCCTCGACCCCGTGGTTGACGCTGGTTCTTCTGGAGCCTCGGCTTGCGTGACACCCGGGCTGAGCCGCCCTCGGCAGGGCCGACCCTCGTGACCAGATTCGACGGGAGCCCAGGCATGCATCGCTCATCCAAACCTCCCTTGGCCAAACTGCTCCTCTTCGGCCTGCTGGCAACCTTCGTGGCTGGCGGCCAGGAGTCCGGTCCCCGTGAACTGCCTCCCGATCGCGTCTCGGCGGCTCGGCTCGAACCGGGTGCTGTCGACAGATGGCGGCTGAACCTCGATCGGGACGAATTCGTTGAAATCGACATCGCTCAGCGCAGCCAGGACCTGGCGCTGCTGGTCCGGCGGCCCGAGGGGGAAACTCACCTGAAAGTCGACGCCACGGCTCCCCCGGATTCCGAGTCGCTCGAGTTCGTCACACCGACCGCGGGCGGCTGGGATCTCGAGGTCCGGGGCGTGAACGAGCAGACCGGCGGCCCTTACACGATCCATTGGAAAACTCACCGTCCGGCGACACCCGAGGACCGGCAGCGGTCCGCCTCGTTCGTTTCTTGGCTGGAGGCCCTGGAAGCGCTGGCGGCGGGAGAGCCGGACGCGGCCGGCCGGCTCCTCGAGCGCTCCGTCTCCCTCCTGGAGGAGGGAGGCGGCGATCCCCTGAAACTGCAGGAGCGGCTGGACTGGCTCGCCTACGTCCAGCTGCAAAAAGGCGACTTTCCTTCGGCCGAGCAGGCCGCCCGGCGGTCCCTGGACATCCTGGAGAACCTTGCGTCGGATCATCCCCGGAGGATGGCTGCCGCTCTTCAGAAACTGGCCCAGGCAGAACAGTCCCAGGGCCGTTTCGCCGAGGCAGCCCAGTCCTTTCAAGAGAGCCTGCGATCCTTGGAACGCGCTTACGGCGAAGACCACGTGGAACTGGTCCAGACGCTGGGCGGACTGGGACAACTTCGCTATTACCTGGCCCAATACCCGGAAGCGCTGGAAGCAATGGGACGCGCCGCCCGGATCCTGGAGCAACGCGAGAATCCCGAAGATCCTACCCTGGCCACGGTGTTGAACAACCTGGCACTGATCAAAGAAACCGTTGGAGACTTCGCCGGCGCCACGCAGTCCTACGAGCGTGCACTGGATATCCGCCAGCGGCTTCTGGGTCCCGATCATGAGGAACTGGCGGTGACTCTGAGCAATCTGGCTCTGCTCCTGGAAGTACAGGGCCGCTACGAGGAGGCCGAGAGTGCTCTCAGACGGGCCGTGGCGATCCTGGAATCGAGCCTCGGCGGCGACCATCCCGACCTCGGAAAAGCGGTGAACAATCTGGCGGCGGTGCTCAAGACGCAGGGCAAGTACGACGAAGCCGAAACGCTCTACCAGAGGGTCGAGGCGATCTTTCGCCAGGCTCACGGTGAAAAGCACCAGGACACCGCCGGCGTTCTGGGTAACATCGCCAGCCTTTACATGGTTCAGGGGCGTTATTCCGAGGCCGAGGCACTATCCTCTTCGGCGCTGGAGATCCTGTCCGAGGTGTTGGGCGATCACCCCGACACTGCCAATGCGATCAGTAACCTCGGCCAAGTGTGTGCCGAAAGGGGACGCTACCGCCAGGCCGAGGAGCTGTTCCAGCGCGCGATTTCGATGCTGGAAGGCATTTTCGGCCAGGACGGGCTTCAGGTCCTGGCGCCCCTCAACAATCTGGGAGGTCTCTACGTCGACATCGGCCGGGTGGCCGAAGCCGAAACGGTCTTCTCACGGCAGGCCAGAATCATCGAGTCGGCGCTCGGACCTACCCATCCGGATCTTGCCCTCAGCCTCAACAACCTGGGGAGCGTCTACCTGGAACAGGGCCGCCTGGAGAGCGCAGAGCGCTCGTTCCTGGCTGCCAAAGAGATCTGGGAAACGCTTCATGAAACGGACCACGTCAACCTGGCCGTTGCCCATCACAACCTGGCCCGGATCTCCATGGAGGCCGGGGATACCGAAGAAGCAGAAGCGCTCCTGGCGGAGGCTTTGCGCATACGCCGCGCGGTCACTGGAGCAGACGATCCCGGCCTCGTGGCGAGCCTGGCTCAAGTGGGTGACCTCCAGCTCGATCGAGGAGACGCTTCCGCCGCCTTGGCCGCCTATCGAGAGGCGATGGCGGTGGCCGGAAAATCGCTGGATTCGAGCCATCCGCAGGTCGGGGTGCTGCACGGAAGGCTGGGCCGGAGCTTGGCCAGGCTGGGCCGCATCGAAGAGGCGCGGGGAGAGCTCGAGATGGGGATTCGAATCCTCGAGGAAAGCTCGGCTTTTCCCGAATCTCAGATCCAGAACTACTCGGCACTGGCCCGCCTGGAAAAGCAGGCGGGCAACCCGGCCCGGGCGATGGTCCTCCTGTCGGAGGCCTTGGAGAAGGCCGAGCATCTGCGACCCCGGGTGGGCGGCGGAGAAGAGACCCGGGCGGAGTTCCTGGAGCGAATCGGGGAAGAGTTCGCGCTGATGGTCCAGTGGCAAATGGAGTCGGGGCATCCCGAGCGGGCCTTCGAATACGCCGAGCGCGGCCGGGCCAGGGCTCTGCTGGATCAACTCTCGCTGAGCGGCATCGACTTGCGGGAGAGCCTGCCAGCCGAAGTTCGTGAGGAGCTGGAGAACAGGGAAGCACGGGCTCGGGCGGAGCTGGCGGAGTACCAACAGCGGATGCGATCGGTGCAGGCCCGAAAAGACCTGGACGCCTCGGAGCGCAGTCGAAGAGCGTCCGAGTTCAAGGCCCGCCTCCGGGCGGCCGAGCGGGAATTTCAGCAGGTGTACGAAGAAATGAAGAGCAGCAGCCCGCTCTGGACGAGCCTGATCACCTCGAGAGGAGAGCTGGTCTCGCTGCCGGAACTCCAAGAGCAGCTCGTACCCCAAGGGTCAGCCATGCTCTTCTACCAGATCGGAGAGGAGGCCAGCTATCTGTTTCTGATTCCCTCGCCGGGCGAGCCGGCTGCTGTCTTCGAGCTGGAATTGGGAGAGGACGCGGCGAAGGCGGGCACCGAGCCGGGCCCGCTGACGGCGTCCAAGCTGGCTTCACTGTTCCAGCTCGGCGTTTCCGATGACGCGGGGGCTGCAGTGGCGCGGCTGGGCCAGTTCCCGCTCCTGGCCCAGCTGGTCATGCGCAGCCTCGTCCCCGACCCGGCGTGGGGCAGGATACGCCAGCTCGAGGAGGTCATCATCGTGCCTCATGGAGCCCTACACTTCTTCCCGTTCGACATGGGGGTCGTCCAGCTCGATGAGGATGGGGACGAGCCGGTCTACTGGCTGGACGTGGGGCCGGCTGTCCGCTACGTCTCGTCGGCAACCACACTGCGCAACCTGGAAATGCCGCATCCGGAGGCCGCGGGAGGGGTCTTGAGTCTGTCCGACCCGGTGTTCGACCCCTCCGAGGCGGAGCCGGCGCAGCAGCCGGCATCCGCTGAAGAGGCGGCCGAGGCGCCAACCCGCCGGCTGGGAGAGTGGGAACTGGAACGGCTGCCGGGAACCGCCCGGGAAAGTGCCAGGATTGCCGAGGTGTTCGAGGAGTTCGCGCTGCTCCAGCGCGACGCGGCCACCGAATTCAATTTGCGCCGGGCGCTACCCGGCAGGACCTATCTGCATCTGGCCACGCATGGACTGGTGAGCCAGCAGCGGCGCAGCCTCTTTTCGGCCCTGGCCCTGACCGCCCCGCCCGACATGGAGCAGGGCTCGCTCAACGACGGATTCCTGCAGCTCTACGAGGTGTATGATCTCGACTTGACCGGAACGCAGCTGGCCGTGCTCTCCGCCTGCCGGACCAACGTGGGGAGCAAGGTGAGCAATGACGGGGTCTTCGCCCTTTCCCGGGGCTTCCTGGCGGCTGGAGTTCCCAGAGTGGTGGCCAGCCAGTGGTCGGTCGACGACGAGTCGACCGCCGAGTTGATCGGCTCCTTCTTCGATCAGATCGCCGCCGCCCGCCGGGCCGGAGAGCCTCTCGACTACGCACGTTTTCTGAGAGAAGCCAAACGAAGAGTTCGCCGGCAAGAGGGCTGGCGAAGCCCCTACCACTGGGCCCCCTTCGTCCTCATCGGAGCCCGCTGATTGGCGGGGACCGTGCCGGAATCAACCGCTACAGCCGGTTGCACGGCCAGCTCGAGCCGGGAGTCACCGGCACTGTCCCGCGATCTAGGGGTCGCCGAGTTGGGGAAACTTGAAAGCGTCGACGGTCGAGGGAACGTGCTCGCTGGCCATGATCTGCTCGAGCCTAGCAACGATCTCCGGGTGCTGGGCGGCCACATCGCTCTGCTCCCGGGGGTCCTGCTCCAGGTCGAAGAGCTCGATCTGCAGGTTTCCGTCGAAGATGTTCCTGCGGATGCCCTTCCACTTTCCCAGGCGGGCGGCTTGCTGTCCGCCGTAAGAGGGGAACTCCCAGTAGAGAAACTCGTGCAGCTGCTGGCCCTCCCGGTCCAGCAAGGTGGGTGCCAGGCTCAGCCCATCCGTGTCCCCGGGAATCGGCGCGCCGGCGATTTCGGCGAGCGTGGGCAGAATGTCATGAAAGGCCGAGACGAGGTCGCTCTCGGAGGGCCGGATGCGGCCCGGCCAGTAAGCGATCAGAGGAACCCGGATCCCGCCCTCGTGGACCGACCCTTTTCCCCAGCCTTGATCGCTCTTGAAGGGCCGGGCGCTGTCGAAAAAGGCCGAATCCGATCCCCCGTTGAAGGTGGGGCCGTTGTCGCTGGAAAACAGGACCAGTGTGTTCTCCTGGAGTCCGAGATCCTCGAGTTTCCGGAGGATGGCGCCCACCTGACTGTCCAGATACGACACCATGGCAGCGTAGGCCGCATGAGGGGAGCGGTGAGGAAAGTAGCCGCGGTCGCCGATGTAAGGCTCCTCCTCTCCGAAGAGCTCCACATATCGGTCGACCCACTGCTGGGGCGCTTGCAGGGGAACGTGGGGTATGGGGCTGGCGAAGTAGAGGAAAAACGGCTCCTGGCGGTTCTCCTCCATGAAACTGAGCGCTTCCTCCAGCATGAGATCCGGTGAATAGTGCTCGAGCGAGAACGCGGCATAACTGGCGGGGTCTCCGGGGTCGGCGTCCGGCTCCAGTTTCGTCCCCGGCACGACCAGAGGGTTGTCGAGCCATACCTTCTCCTCGTTCCTCCAGAGGTGCCTCGGATAATACGTGTGGGCCTGGCGCTGGCAGTTGTAACCGAAAAAGAAGTCGAACCCCATCCGGTTGGGAGTGGATTCGGTTCGAGGACCGCCCAGCCCCCACTTGCCCACCAGAGCCGTCTTGTACCCCGCCTCCTGGAGCAGCCCTCCCAAGGTTCGAGTGCCGGCCGGCAGGGGCCTTTGGCCCTCGAGCGAGGGGTCTTCCACGGCCTTGGCATAGTCCCACACGTCGCCGCGTTGAGCCCATTCGTCGTTCCCCCGGATGTAGGCGTGACCGGTGTGTTTGCCGGTGAGGAGAACGCAGCGGGCCGGCGCGCAGACCGGCGAACCCGAATAATGCTGCGTGAACCGCATCCCGTCTCGGGCCAGCCCGTCCAGATGGGGCGTCTGGATGAGCCGCTGCCCGTAGCTGCCCAGCTCGCCATATCCAAGGTCATCCGCCAGGATGTAAACGATGTTGGGGCGTGCGTCGCGGGCGACGGGCGCCTGGGAGGCGCACCCTCCCAAGACCACCAGCACGGCGAGAATCAGCAGAGATTTGAACGGAAAAGGCGAGACGCGCATGTCGCCCAGTATAGCGAACTGGAATGAGCGCCCACTTCGTCGTCGTACTTCGCACCGAACACCGTCGTTCAGCGGTCGGCGTGAAGCTCCGCGTGGTGGTTCCAGCTCAGGAGGAAGAGCGCTCCCACCACCAGCAACGGGCCGGCGATCGCCAGGATCCAGTCGACGCGGTGAAGCGTGCTCCCGATGTAGAGCACTGCAAGGGCCAGGAAAACGATGCCCCCAATCCATTCCCATCGCCATGACACGGCTACCACCAGCAACAAAATCAATGCAGGTGAGACGTGGATCAGGAATGCCGGCAGCGACTCCAGGAAGGTTTTGCCCTCCTCGAAGGCGTCCAGTGCGAACACACCCAGGAACAGAGCGACCAGGATGCCCAGCATTCGAGGGCTCCAGAGCAGGAGTTTGCGAGTTCCGGGCGTCATATCGACCACCTCCTTCAATCTCCGTTCGCGACGCTTGGAGAGCCAAGCGCGGCGACGAAACGGTCTCGCAATGACTCCACTATACGCCAGCGAGGGGCCCGGAAGTGCGCACCGGAACTCGGGGATGATGGTCGTTCCAACTTCGACCTTCGAACCTCGGACTTCGCACTCCCCAGCCTCACTCTTCGTCGGTCGCAGCCTCTTCGGCGCTCTCGATTTCGGGCTTCCCCTTGGCCGGGATGGGAACGGGAGACGAAGGGTGCATTCCCAGCACTACGGTGTTTCCGGAGGTCTGGCCCATGACCTGCAGGAGCCGCAGCTGCATCAAGTTGGGGTTGGCGTCCATGAGCCGGGCCGCGTTGGCCAGATTGCGAAGGGCCGCCGTTTCTCCCCGGGCCTTCTCGAGGGCGGCCAGCCCTTCCTGGCGAGCCTTGACCACCTGGCTGAAGATCTTCTTGAGTTCTCCGGGGAACATGATGTCCTTGATCTCCACCTGCAGTAGTTCCAGACCCATTGCTCGCGCGCTGTCCGCGGTCTTCTCGAGGAGCAACCGGCCGAAATCGGCCCGCTTGGCCAGCACATCGTCAATGGGCTCCGAACCGATGATTTCGCGAAGCGCCAGTTGCAGCTCCAGATAGAGGGTCGACTGGTAATCGGCAACCCGGTTGACCGCCACCTCAGGCCCCACGATCTGATACTGCGCCGCCAGACTCACTTTCAGAGTGACGCCATCCGAACTCAGCACCTCCTGCCCGGTGATCGAGGCAAAGGCGGGGCGGATGTCGACTTTCTGAATCTCGGAGAAGGGTTTGAACAGCCAGTACAGTCCAGGACCCAGGAGCCCCTGAAAGCGGCCCCGCTTGTATTTGAGACCTCTTTCAAATTCGTACACCGTAACGGCGCGAATGAGGCTCAAGAGAATGAGAAAGGCCAGGACGGCGACGATCAACGCGGCGACGAACCACAAGTCCATGATGTCAGTCCCCCGGAACGGGCCACTTCCGCCTCGGAGAGCCACCAGCCGGCTGCGGAGGTCTCAACCTGCAGGGCACCCGGCCGACTCGCGCGAACGCCGGCACCGCCGAGGCGGAAGCTCAGGGAGTCGAACCCTCATGCTGGTGCACAACCAGGGAGGAGGGCTACACGCAGAACCGGAACGACGATGTCCAACCGGCTGCTTCCGTCTCCGGCCTCAGGGTAAGTGTTTTGCCGTCTGATTTCCAGCAATCCAACGGCCTGGGTCAGGCGTCGGGCCTCGCGCCATGCCTCAGGAAGGCGGCCCTCCCGGCTGAGGGTCCGGGGCGTTGTCGAACCCGGGGCAGGCCATTTTTCCGACCCCCGACTTGGACCCAAGGGCACGAGAGCCCGGCGTACAGTAGACATCGAACCCGGTATTGCCCCTGATCGTGTTGGGAGGGAACAGCGACATGGTGGAAAGATAGGAGAGTTGAATCCCTTCCGCCCCGTTCCCGGTGATCTCATTGCCCCGAATCCGAGCCGAGGAGTTCTCCCGCAGGACAATGCCACCGTCGCCGTTGCCCGTTACCAGCGAGGAATTCAGGTCGATCTCGGAGTTTCTCAAAACCAAGATCCCCACGCTCCCGTTGTCCCGGATGATCTGGTCACCCCTGAAGCGGGCGGTGGACCCGTGGTTGAGCAGAATCCCTATGGAGAGGTTCCCCTCGATCCGTGTCGGGCCATTGAAGAACAGGTTGCTCTGATTGGAATTGATGCCAAAGCCGTTGCGGAGGAACCGTCGCTCGTCTTGCTCGCAGCAGAGATTCGCTGACCCATCGAACAAGCGGAGCCCCGGGCCCCCGTTGTCCTGAATCGTAGTGGCGGCATAGATGCCGACACTCGACGCCGAATCGACCGAGATTCCGAACCCTGCATTTCGCTGGACCACCGCAGGAACGGGATCTCCTCCCGGTTCTCCGAGTTCGAAAAGAGAATTCGCGGCTACGCGGACTCCGCTCCCATTGTCTTGAATCGCAGTTCCAAAGACCCGCACATGACTGAGGGAGTTGATGAACATCCCCAAGCCGCCTCTCTCGATGACACAATCCCTGAACTGGACCTCGCTACCGTGAAAGACTCGGATCAGATCCACGTCCTGATGCGTCCCGCGGATGGTCAAGGATTGGATCTCCAGATGCTCGGATCGATCGATGGTGACCGTCGGCTCGAGGCTCGTGCCCGGATCCAGGATGACGGCGCCGGCCGTCCCGATCAATCGGAGATTCTCGAAGTCGAAGAGCGTCACGTACTCGCTGCACACACCCGAGATAGTGACATCGTGATCTCGAAAGGAGATAACGTGAAGGTTCGTCAGCGCATCGCCAAGCGTCGCGTAATCGAACGGACCGCCCACCGCCCCGGCGCAGCCCACCGTCACACTGGCAGCTCGGACCGGTAGTCCCAGCATCGAGAACAACGGAAGAAGAAGAAAAAGAAGACGTGTCTTGAAGCTCACATCCACCTCCTTGTCGTGAGGAAAATGTGCACTGCCCCAAGATGCACGAAGGCAACATACTCCCCGGGTGAGCATCTGTCAAATGAGGACTTTAGCCACATTTTGCCGAGGATGCCGCTCCTCTTCCGTCGGCAGCTCTTGGGAGGGGGCTTAGGGCGTAGGGCTTGGGGCGGTCTGTGAGACATGCGGGTCGAGGCCCATAGCGGCTGCGTTGCCCGGGCCCTTCACTTGCCTTGCCTCGTCCCGCGGGGACGCACAGGCCGGCTCGATGGTGGTTGCCGGGCCAGACTCGAAAATTAGATCCTGTCAATCCCTGTCCGAATCCCCCCGGCGTGTTCGACCGATCACACGACACCCATCATGTGGTAGTCGGGGACTGTCCCACACGAAGCTCGAACGAACTTTGAGTTCCAGACGCCAGGTTTGCAGATCTGTCTAAGTCCTACGCCCTACGCCCCAGGCCCCCAGACCTATGCCCTCAGTACTCCGGTTCGTAAATACGGTGACGGTTGCGGGCGAACCCACAGGCGCCCGCCGCCTCGGAGCAGGGTGGTCCACTCGGTTTCCGCGGGCCGGCTACTGCTTGGAAACGCCCGCAACATACGTCGCTGTATTTATGGATCGGGGTAATAAGCCCCTCCCAATCAGGTAGGATAGTGGCAACAGTTCGAGAGGAAGAAGATGTTCGAATTGCCCGAATACATCACCCTGGCTCGGCAGATCACTCGTACGCTGAAGGGCAAAGTTATCCGAAGCGGGCATTTGGGCAATACCCCCCACAAGTTCGTCTGGTACAACCGGAGCGAAGAGGAGTTCGAAGGGCTCACCCGAGGCAAAAGGATCGGAGAATCACAGGCCAAGGGCAAATGGCTCTTCGTTGCGCTCGAGCCCGGCTTCATATTGCTGTTTGGCGAATGCGGCGGCAAGATGCTCTATCACCCCGCCGGCTCCCGGACCCCGGACAAGTATCATCTCCACCTCGCCTTCGAAGATGATTCCTTCTTCACGGTGACGACCCGGATGTGGGGATCCATGGAACTCTACGAGAAGAAGGCTGCCTGGAGCCGAGAGCACGTGAAGGGAATGCGGGTGACGCCAGTTGAGGCCGGTTTCACCCTAGAGTACTTCTCGACTCTCCTGGAGGACCTCAGCCGAGCCAAGAAGCGCAGTGTGAAATCACTGCTCACCCAGGATCAACTCATCCCGGGACTCGGGAATGCCATCGCTCAGGACATTCTCTTCCAGGCGCGCCTGCATCCGAGGCACCCGATCGATGGCCTGTCGCAGGAGCAGAAACAGGGCTTGTACGACGCCATCCTGAACACCCTAAACAAGATCGTGGAGATGGGTGGCCGCTATGACGAATTCGATCTGTTCAACGAGCCCGGCGGATATGTTCGCATCATGGACAAGAAAGCGGCCGGCAATCCCTGCCCGGCATGCGGGACGACGATCGAGAAGACGCACTACTTGGGGGGCGCGTGCTATTTCTGCCCCGCTTGCCAGAAACAGGGCTGACCAGCCCTCCCTCGCCCCCTCGGTGAGAGCGTCGCCAGGGGCCGGGGCTGCCCTACACGAATCGCTCAGCAGGAGAGCTCGTCTCGGAGCCGAGGACGGTTTGACGGACCGGAACAGATGGGGATAGCATCGTCTCCGGATTCAGGCGAACTCCGCACCACGAGTCGAGATCGAAAGGAGGCGCAGTGATTCGATTGCTTCGCATCGCCGGGGGTGTTCTGGCCGGCTACGCCCTCATGGTCGTACTGATCACACTGGTGCAGGAAAGCTGGCTGGGGGGCGTGAGCTGGAGCAGTTCGAGCCTCCCGGTCCTGACCCTGGCCGGCCTGTTGACGTTCCTGTCGGCTGCCGTTGGCGGTTTCGCCGCAGCCTGGATTTCCGGTTCGGGCGGTCGTGTCTGCGCGCTCGTCATGTCGGGGCTGGTGGTGGTCGAGACGACGGCTCTGGCGCTCACCGGCCGGTCGTCCGGACCACTCTGGTTCGATCTCTTGGCGTTGACCAGCCTCATCGTGGGCATCTTGCTGGGTGCCGAGCTGCTGCGGGGGATTCAGACCAGGCAGAGCGCATCGACGGCGAGTTGACCGCGGCTTCGCTCAGTGCACGACGCTCGAACGGGTCTTTGAAGGGAGGTCGGAGTGCTGGCATACTCTGAGATGACCACGCCTGTGCCGAAAGTCTGAGACGCGTGTCTCGGACCCGGGCGAGGCGACTGTTCAACCCCTTCGACGAGGTGAGCCATGAGCGCCAATCCGGACAAACCCAAGATTGCCTGCTTACCCAACGGGCCCTATTACCTTCTGAACGATCCGACGCCCGAAGTCGTGCCCAACCTGCGTCGCGCCAACGGCGAGTCCTGCTCCACGGTGCGGGGCGTGGCGCTGTGCCGCTGCGGCGGGTCCGAGAACAAGCCGTTTTGCGACGGGACGCATGGGACCAAGGGCTTCACGGACGAAGAGGTCGGCGGTGGAGGCGGGGACCGCCGAACCGACTACGTGGGTAGGCGCCTTACTATTCACGACAACCGCGGCCTCTGCGCTCACGCCGGCCACTGCACGGATGGCCTGAAGGCGGTGTTCCGGATGCATCAAGAGCCCTGGATCGATCCAGACGGCGCGGGCGTCGACGAGATCATCGCGACCATCGAGCAGTGCCCTTCTGGCGCGCTGAGCTATTCCATCGAGAATGTCGAACACCGGAACCAAGACCGGGCACCGAGAGTGACGGTGACCAACGACGGCCCGTATGCCGTCACCGGTGGGATCGAGCTGCTGGGCGTGACATTCGGCCAGGGCGCATCCACCGAGCACTACACCCTCTGCCGCTGCGGCGAGTCCCGGAACAAACCCTTTTGCGATGGTTCGCACTGGCAGGCCGGGTTCCGGGATTCAGTCGACTGACGAGCTCTTTCGCAGGGGGTGCGATGTTGGCGAAGCAGCTACTCGCGAGCGGGCTGATCCTGATGGGTCTGTTCGCCCTGGCGCATCTGGGCGGCTTTCTGCATGCGGCGCACACGGCCCGGCACGACCCCGGCATGGCGGAGCTGACGCGGGCAATGCGCGATCACAAGTCCAACTTGTTGGGATTTCAACCGTCGATCCTGGACTTTCGAGAGTACTCCAGCCTGAACTTCTCCACCCTGTTGTTGCTGGCCTCGGCAGCTGGCTTCTCGATGCTCTCGGTGACGCCGGATCAGATTGCCGTGATCCGCGCCCTGTCGCCGCTGCTGGCCTGGTGTCTGGCGGAGTAGCCGTCGGCCAGCCTGACGTCGCTCGGTGCCGCCCATCGACCCCGCTCCCGCCCTCCAACTACGGACACGTCGCGAACGCGGAGGTGTCCGTGATCGGTGGCGCAGGGTTGCCCAGGATATTGTCGTAGTCCCGCGTTTGCCCACTCCTCGTGTCGACCACGGTGAGGTCGTATTCGACGTTCGTCGTCGAGGCGGCGAACACCCAGTAATGGCCGTTGAAGCTGCAGCCGTCAATGATTTTGAGCAGCAACTCGAAGTTGTCCTCACCCAACTGGGGAAAGAAGAAGAGTCCCGAAGTGGGATCCAGCGGTACGGCCATACCTGCGGTCAGGGTAGTGCCGTTGGAGGCCCCGACCGTCACCTGGAAGCGGTTGTTCGTCAGGCACAGAGCGTTCGAGTCGCAGTCTGGATTGAAGGTCGTCAAAGGCACTGGGCGAAACTGATTGGGCGGGGTCACGTCGATCACCAGCGCGTCGGCGCGCGCCGGTTCGCCGGAAGGACCTTGGAGGAAAAACTCCCAGGTCGCGTTGTCGAGGGCGGGGATTCCGGGGAAAATCTGGTTCAAGTTGGTCGTGAAATGGGAGCCGTCGAAGGGAGCGCAGAAGGTGCTGGTGACCGGTTGCAGCTGCTGGTCGACTACCCGGTGGCAGAGATCGAACGACAGGAAAATCAGGTCAATCGGGTCTCCAACGATCGCCAGGCCGGGAGTGTTGGGGAGCCCGTCCAAGCCTGTGGGGTCGATGTCTACGACCGCCCGGCCGACCACTCCGCCAAACAGCGGATTGGATGAGACGATTTGGTAGTTGAAGATCTCCGGTGGCTCCTGGGCCCCCGCGGCCGGCGCGATCGCGCCCGACGCGCCAGGGACGATGTCGAATCCAGCCGTCACTTCGAGGCCGTTGCACTGGTCGGTGATTCTGGCCGCGCCCTGAAACAGTCCAGTCTCACCGGGAGCGGTCGTGATCCTCAGCCGGTTGGCGGCCAGACCCGGAATCACGAGGGCGGTCGGGTTGGTGAGATCGGCTCCATTGACCTGCAGATCGACATCCACGGTCTGGCCCGGGCCCCGGTGCAGCAAGACCTCTGCGGAGCAGGGCAGCAACCTGGTGTTTTGGAGCGTGATCACTGTGACGAACTCGAACCCCAACCCGGGACCCGCCACCACTTGCGGCGCCGTCCGGACCTGCGGGCCCTGTGCCGGCGCCCAGGCCGCGGCCAACCAGAAAAAGAGTGTGAACAGAACGAACCGCTTGCAATGCATTTTCATTGGGAGCCTCCTTGGGAATCGACAGGACGGCTTGCCGGGCGTCTTCGAGCCGACCGCCCCATCGGGCTGTTTCGATGGGAGGACTATAGCAGAGCCATTGGGATGTGCCAATCAGGGGGAAGGAGCTTTGGTCCGCGATTCTCCAGCCTCGGCGCCCTCGTTGACGTGACCGTCTGGGAATGGTTCCCTGGACGTGGGCAAGAAAAGAGAGCATGTCCAACGGCGCGAGGATCGTGATTCTGGGAGGGGGATTCGGGGGGGCTTACTGCGCCCAGAGGCTGGAACGGCTTCTGGGCAGGGAAGAGGCCTCCATCGTGTTGCTGAACTCCAGCAACTACTTCATCTTTTCGCCTCTCCTGATCGAAGCGGGGACGGGCAGCGTGGAGCCGCGCCACGCGGTCGTCTCGCTCCGGTCCTTTGTCCGTCGGACCGACTTCCGGATGGGCAGTTTTCAGAGTTGGGACCGGGAGAAGCACACGGTTCGTTACCAGCTGGCGGGGCTTCGGGTCGAAGAAGAATTGCCCTTTGACCACCTGGTCGTGGCCCTGGGGAGTGTCACCAGGATGCCCGATATTCCCGGGCTGGCCGATCACGCTTTCCTGGTGAAAGGAATCGGGGACGCAGTGGCGTTGCGCGATCGCGCCATCCAAATGTTGGAGTTGGCAAACTCCATCAGCGACCGGGATTTGCGGCGGGGACTGCTCCACTTCGTGGTGGTGGGCGGCAGCTTCACGGGTGTGGAGGTGGCCGGCGAATTCGACTATTTCCTGCGGCGCGCGACTGACTTCTACCCCAACGTCGACAAAAAGGATTGCCGGGTGACTCTGGTCGAGCTCAGCGATCGAATCCTTCCCGCACTCGATCAGGAACTGGCCGGCTACGCCGCACGACAGATGAGACGCCGCGGCATTCAGCTCCGGCTGCGAGAGTCCGTATCCCGTGTCGACGCGGAGGGTGCCGATCTGACGAGCGGCGAAAGATTGGTCGCTCGCACCGTCATATGGTGCGCAGGAATCGCGCCCCCTCCGGCCTCGAGTCGCATGGGACTGCCCGTGGACGAGAGAGGATATCTGCTGACCGAAAGCAACTTGAGAGTCAAGGGGGAGGAGAACGTGTGGGCCATCGGGGACTGCGCCGTCAATCCCAGCCCGGAGGGCGACCCCTATCCGGCGACCGCCCAGCACGCGGTGCGGGAGGGCAGGATCCTGGCCGAGAACCTGGCTCGCGTTCTGCGGGGGGACGAGCCTGTGCCCTGCCGCATTTTCACCCAGGGGACCCTGGCGGCCCTGGGCTGCCGGACCGGAGTGGCCAAGGTCCTGGGCTTCAAACTGTCGGGGTTCGCCGCCTGGTTCCTCTGGCGGACCGTCTACCTCATGAAGATGCCGACTTGGGGAAGGCGCCTGCGAGTGGCCCTGGACTGGAGCATCGATTTCTTCTTTTCCCGCGATTTCGTCGAGCTGGGCATCCATCGCCGCGAAGCCGGGAACACGATGGATGCAGGCCACAGAGGGATTTCTTCCCGACAATCCCCCAGACCTGAAGACGATCGCTGATCCGCCGGGACGCCCACCGAGCGGAGAGGGTCGGTCGAACGAAACCTCGAGCCCTCAAATAGAGCTCCTGTATCGTTCACACTGGTTGGGCTTTCCGTCCCAGTTCCCTCAAGAATCGGTAGTGTGCGGCAATCGCTGACCGAACGGTTGGGTAGGAGGTGTATGCGACCTGGAATTCAGCACAGGTCCGGCGAACGATGGCACAGATAGCCGGGTAGTGGACGTGGCAGATGCTGGAGAACAGATGGTGCTCGATTTGGAAGTTGAGGCCCCCAAGATACCAGGTCGCCAACCTGTTGTTGGGAGCGAAGTTCGCGGTCGTTTCGACTTCGTGAATGGCCCACTCGCTGGTCATGGTTCCCGTGGCAGGATCCGGCTTCGGAAAATCGGTGCCTTCCACGGTGTGCGCCAATTGAAAGACGAGCGAGAGCGTGAAACCGACGACCAGGTGAATGAAAATGAATGCAATCAGAACGTGAAGCAGCGGGTGAAAGAAGAGCGGCAACACGAGAGCGTACCCGAAATAGAGAAGTTTGGCCGAGACAAAGGCCAGGATTTGCCCAGGCGATGGGCTTGGGAGAGCACTGGTGCCGATGCGGCCGGAAAAGAGCTTTCGAAAATCGGACAGAGTCACCCACGTGATGGTCAGGAGGCTGTAGAGAAAAAAAGCGTAGACATGCTGAAATCGGTGCCACGGCCGCCTTGGTTGTTCCGGGCTCAAGCGAAGCAGCCCGAACGTGGCGATATCGTCGTCCAGGCCATCGATGTTCGTGTAGGTGTGGTGAAGGATGTTGTGCTTCTGGCGCCACAGCATCTGGCTGCCACCGATGAGGTCCAGAGTCCAAGCCATGATGCGGTTGCCTCTGGCGCTGGCAAAATAGCTTCCGTGACCCCCGTCATGCATGATGTTGAAGCCGACCAGCACAAACCCCTGAGCCAGAGCAAACGAGGTGAGAGCAGCCGCGAGGAAAGAATCCGCCCAGAAAACGAGTGCGAGATAGGAACTGACCAGCCAGACAGAGATGATCCCTGTCTTGAGGAACATCCGCCAGTCACCTGTCTTGGCGAGAGCGCGCTCCTCGAAATACCGGTTGACACGTTGGTTGAGCGTTCGACGAAACCCGACACGAGCCGGGAACGTGACTTTCTTCATGCATGAGCCTCTTGTTCTTCTTCCCTGGAATGCCCAGCCAAGGTGAGTTCAGAGAAGGCTTGAGTGAAGCACAAAAAGACTGTCTCGTGCAAGCTGAGAAGTCTGGTGCAACCCGAAACCCGATGGTCCGCCTCCAGTCTTCGAGGGGCTTGCTCTGGGTCTTTCCGCGGTGATTCGGCACTCAGGCTGAACCTGACCACGATACGCCATTTCCTCCCCGAACGCGGCCAGCGTCCAGACCAGGGCCAGCATGCCCAAGGCGCCCGGGAGATTGCCGACCAGGAACTCGAAGTCGGAGAGGTCGGGGCGTCCGGTGAGCGGCTCGATGACGAACTCGCTGAGCAGCTGGAGCAGGACGGCAGCGCCGATGGCGACCACGATGGTAGTGACCCAACGGTTGGGCCGCCGGAGTCCGAGAGTCCCCCAAGCCAAGCCCCGAAGGCGCAACGACAGCCAGCCGAGAGCCACCAGCCACGGCGTTTCGCTCACCGGGACCAGATCCCAGAGGTTGGCCCCGGCGACCAGCGCAGCGGCCACCAGCAACTCTGCTACGGCCCACCAGCGCGCGCGGCGAAACTTCGTGGTTCTGTGGTGTCGCATCCATAACGCCAGCCATCGCGCCGCGGGGCCTAGCGAGGGGCGCAAGCGAACTCAACGCACGTCATCTCGGGCCTTTCAGCCCGATCCGCATTTCAACACGAAGTCTCGGCGCCGACCGCGGCAAGGCCAGGTTATGCACCGTCATGCAGCTCGAGTTCGACGCCATTCTCGGCTTCGCTCCCGCCTTCGCCATGATCCCGGATGATCTCAACCAACCAGTCGAACACCGTCGACCCCTCCCCCTGACGTGCACGGTTGAGTTCCGCTTGAACATGAGACCGGTTCGCGGGATAGCAACTGGCGAGGCGAAGCTCCAGTTGGCGGGCGGTCTCACGATGACCAAGGCGATCCCGAGACAGCCCCGAATAAATCCATCGGAGGACGAAACCTCCGTCGGGCGTTCCGAACCCTCCACGCAAGACGTCATTGAACGCGTCGAGGTTGTTTCCCCACGCCGCCCTCGGGATCAGCACGCGGCTGATCTCGGCGTAGAACCCCTGCAACGTCGAGAAGTTCCTACCATCGAGCTGGTAGACCGGCTTTGTGTGCATAACTCTTGCGTCTACTGGCTAGTATGGCTCAAAGAGCACGATCTCGCCAGTCCGCAGGCGGAGTCAGCATCTGGTTTCCGCCGTGACAGGCCCGTCAGTTCGAATTTCGAGTTTCGGTGTGCGTGCTTCCCGCGAAGCGGATTCACCTCTCGCCAGGGCGCCAAGTTCGCCAAGAGTTCGTTCCCCGATTCCCTCTCTCCTTGGCGTTCTTTGCGCTCTCTGCGAGAGAGACCGGCTCTGGGGATGACTCCGTTGCTTCTCAACACGGACGACTAGTCGCAGTTCTGCGTTTGAGCTGCATGCGGCCTGACGACTTCCGGCTCATGGAGCGCGGAATACCCTGTCGAGATGCTCCAGCGCTTTGGGCCATGCCTCGTCGTGACCCCTCCGCGACTCCTCGTCCGCGAACCCCGCATGGCTCAGCCGCAATTGCGTTCCCTTCCCCCTTGGGATGAGCTCGACCGTTACGACCGTTTCAGCACCCTTGGTTCCGGCCTCAGTAACCCAGGTCAGCTCGACGAGGCGATCGGGCTCCAGCTCGAGGAACCGTCCGTAGTGTGGATGTCGCTGGCCATCGAAGTGAGTCTCGAAAAAGAACGGCACGTTGACCTCGGGCTTCATCAACACCGTATGAGGCGCCGCGAACCAACGACCAATCTGGTCCGTCGTCCAGGCCGGGAAGAGCACATGCGGGGGTTGAGTCATCACTCTCTCGCAGGTCAACCGAAGAGGCCTGGATGAGAGATCGGGTTTGGCAACTGGCACTGTCTTCGGCATTCGTCCCTCCTTTGGTTGTCCAACGCTTTTCCGTTCAGCGCCCGGCGCTGCCGGTCCGCCGCAATGGCTCGTTCGGACCGCTGTCCGGCACAGTCCCGAGACTGTCAGCGAAGAAAGGATCTCTCACGTGACGAGGACCCGGCTCGCCAGCTCAGTGTCGAAGTACTCGGTCACCTCGCTCACCTTGCCGTCACGGATTCTGAAGACATGGCAGTAGGTGTTGTTGTAGGGCCGCCCCTCTTTCGTCTCGGCCCGACCTCGAACCTGGACCACCACGAAATCGCCTTCCGCAATCACGTTGTCGATGGTGGCTGCGATCCCCGCCTTCAAACGTCCGAACACCGGCCCCAGAAGCTGAGCAGTGAGATTGTTCTTGCCGCTGAACGAGCCCGAGTATGGTGTCGACCCGATATTGGTCCACCTGACGTCGTCAGCCAGCATGGCCAGGAAGCTCTCCAAGTCTCCACGGTTGTTCGCTTCGTAAAGATCATGGATGATCTGCTTGTTCTCGGCGATCCCCATAGGCCTCCTCCTGCATCTCAACCTTCATTCCTGAAGCCTGACGGCTTGCATGAGCCGCGGCGCTTCAGCGCGCGCGTCATCCGTTCGACCTCGCTGCAGGCCATGTCGATTCTGCGATCGCATTTCGTATCACGTCCGCTCGAAACGGCCCACCATGAGCCGGATACACGATTGTGGCGCCCTGCTCCAGCAACATTCTCCAGCTCCTGATAACGGCCCTGCCATCTTCAGCCAGGATCGGCAGACCCGGGGAGAGGCGTAGAGGGAACCTGTTCATTGCGAGGTCGCCAACAAAAGCTTCGCCACTGTCGAGCAGGATGCTGACAGATCCCGATGAATGGCCCGGCGTGTACAGCACCCGGCCTGGTATTCCGAAGTCATGCAGCGAAAGCCCGCTGTCCTGCAAAACCATGTCCACCTTGGTTGGCGTAATCTTGATGAGGGGGATGAACAACTTGTGGAGCCGGATGAAAAACCGGCCCCAGGAGGTGATGCCCGGAGGAAGAGGAGTCAGCCCCTCTTCCAGCCAGCCGACCTCGCGTTCATGTAAGGCGAGCTTCGCGCCGGTCATTTGCTTGAGCTGAGCTGCAGAACCTACGTGATCCCAATGACCATGGGTCAGAACGATCAATCGCACATGTTCGGGTGGAATCGCAGCTCGTTCCAAGGCGCGCGCGAAGTGCTTCCCTTTGTTCGGAGCGCCGGCATCCACGGCGATGACTCCGTCTGCCCTGAGAACGTAGCATTGGCAGAAGCCGAGAGGGATCGGAATGATATCAACCTTCATACGTCCCCCAATCGCAGCGTGTTGGCCGGCTCTTCCGATCGAGCCCTTCAATTCTGTTTGCCGTGTGCGCGTCGGCGGGTTCCGGCTCCTTCCGGCGATCCTGGGAGTTCCTTTCAACGCTGTGCCGAAAAGGCTGCGGTCGGTCGGTCGACCGTCAGCCCATCGGCTCGTCAGGTCGCCTCTCGACGAAGCGGCAGGCAGGCCGATGTGATCTGTTCAATGTGTCGGTGGTCCGTACCACAACACCCCCCCATGACGTTGAGGTGCTTCAGCTGCTGCCTGCTCAGATCAGCGTATTGTTGCGCCAGCTCCGCGGCATTCCCGATATCGAGCTCAGGAGCATCGTTCAGCTCGGCATGGCTCATGCGCGAGGCGTTCGCACGAAGACCGCGGATCCGCGCTGCCCAAGGCTCGTCTCCGGAAAGCGCGTGATCGAAGTGGCTGGGATGGGCGCAGTTGATCATGAAATAGGCAACGTACCCCGAAGTGGCGTCGTCAACCTTCTTGATTGCGTCGCCGAGGGATTGTCCTGTCGGGAGCCGCCCGTCGGTCTCAACTGTGTAGGAAATGACGACGGGCATGTTCGCCTGCATGGCGGCTTGCGCTACGCCGACCGCCTCTTCGGCATAGTTCATCGTGATCGCCGTCACCATGTCTGCCGCCGTGCCCGCGAATGTCTCGATCTGAATGCAATGGTAGTCCAAGGCTTCTTTCTCGGACATGGCGCTGTCTGGGACGTACCCGTCCCCGCGCGGACCAACACATCCGCTGATGACGATCGGCGTTTGGGCTGTCTCGTTGGCGCTTCGAATCTCCTCGATCAGTCGGACAGCCTTCCGGTTTGCCTCTGCAAGAGCGTCTCTGCTGTAACCGAGCCTGGTTGCCCAGTCCGGATTCGCCCGCCATGTCGCGGTCTCGAGAACGAGTCCGGTAGTGAATCTCGTTGCGAGTTCCGCATACGTCTGGAAGTACTTGCGGAGGACCGCCTCGCCTTCCGAAGTCCTGAGCAGGTGGAAGGCTGCGAAATGCGGAAGATCCTGCCCCTCCAGATAGATGAGCGTGGTTTCTATGCCCCCGTCGGTCATGAAGAAATCGCCGCCAAGTTGGGGTAATGCCTTCCGGTATCGTATCATCGCTTCTCCTCACGGTTCTCTGTGCGGCCTGACGTTTGGGCGCTCAGCGCCGGCTGAGCGGGTCGGCTGCAGCGGCTTGTAGAACTCAATTCGCCTTCGGCGGAGCGATGAAGAGCCGGCCGTTCAGGTGGCCTGTTTTCTGATTCTCTCGGTCGTCGCAATTGCGCTCCACCCTGGCCTTCAGCGTCCCAGCAATCGCGACCAGAAGCCGCTCGGGCGATCTTCCGGGTCTTTCTTCGAGTAGATCTCTTTGGCCACGCTGACGTAGCGAGGGCCGAGATCGTCCAGAAACTCCCGACGCCAATCGGGTTGCGACGAGTCATAGGGCATGACCGCGACACCCATGAGGTTGCTGAGCTTCCTCGGCTTCCCCGGCTCGCGCCAATCCTTCCAGGCCGCGGGGTTCTCGTCCATCACCGCCAGCGAACGGAGCCCCCGCCCCGTTCCGAAGCCCAACTCGTAGGTCACGTTGGGATTCGCATCGGTGAGCTCTGCGAAGACATATCCACAACGATCGATCAGTGCCACGAGCAGGTCGTGGTGCTTCTCGTTGCGCATGCCGCCCCAGGCTCGGAGACAGCGCAGTCCGTGACTCTCGAGGAGGACTCGGTAGACTTCGTGGCAATAGGCTGGATAGGGTTCACGAAAGGGCATCGCGACGAAGCATGTCCGGGCCTCCCGAGCACACGGCTCGATGACGGCCGCGGCCAGGTTCAGGCCTTCGGTCATCAACTCGTCGAAGTGCGGCCGGCCACGCTCGTCCCGCGAGACCTTTGCCACCAACTCGTCCAGCAAAGTCGGGTCCAGATGCAGGGACGACATTCCCCCGTCGAGGTGAGAGCGAGCCATGACCTCCGTGTCGGTGGTCAGCCCGACGAAGGAGTAGCCGAGCCCAAATGCCAGCTGGAGTTCCGACGCCTCTTCTCCCAGGGCGAGCACTGCATGGAAGATCTGGTTCCTGGTCTTCACGAACTCGTCGGCGTCCGCTGGCAGATCTTCCTGCAGGCCGATCTCTGCACAGAAGTGCTGCATCCTCAGCCGAAGGTCTGGCCACTGGTCACGCGCAGCTTCGAACGTGGCCATCTGCGCGAAGAAGCCGAACATGACCCCGTTGAAGCGTTGGTAGAGCGGGGAGAGACGATCTGCCGCCGACAAATGCCTGGTCACTGCTCTCATGTTGAACTGGCCGGTCAAGGAGAGTCAAATGAGAAGTTCGAAGTTCGAAGCTGCACCCGGGCTTCCATCAACGGCGCACTTGATTCGTGGCGAAAAGCTGACAAGATGGCACTGTCTCGAGGAGCATGAACTGAGGGCGCGCAAGCGCGAACGGCCCCGGTCGCCGGAGCGGGGAGCCTGCCCCGCCCGGAACTTCGGCGTCGGCACCTCGGTACGGGAACAGACGCGGCAGGACACCGCTCGCCGCTCAACGGCCCGGCCGGTGCGTCGCGGGAGAGGCCTTGCATGATTTCAGTCCTTCAGTACCTGGCCGCCTTCACCGCGACCCTTTTTGCCGGGGCATCCGTGTACATCAGCCTCGTGGAGCACCCGGCACGCATGGGGCTCGAAACCAGGGCGGCGGCGACACAGTGGGCGCCCAGCTACCGGAGGGCAACCTGGATGCAGGCCCCGTTGGCAGTTGTGAGCTGCCTCGCGGGTGTGTTGGCCTGGCTTTCGGGTGGCGGTCTCACGTGGCTGCTCGCGTCCCTCCCGATTGGTGCAGTGGTTCCGTTCACGCTCGTGGTGATCATGCCGACCAACCAGGAACTCCTCGCGCCGGGTCGGGATCCGGGAAGCGCAGAGACGCGCAGGCTGCTCCTTCGTTGGGGAAAGCTGCATGCCGTGCGCACAGTGCTCAGTCTAGTGTCGTCATTGCTGTACGTGGGGCTATTGCGTGCCGCCTGAGCAGCGCGTTGAGACGGAGGTGACTGACAGCTCGGGAGAACACGATGAAGGCGATCGTCCAGGACACCTACGGCTCACCCGACGTCCTGGAACTCAGGGACATCGACAAGCCAGTGGTCCAGGATGACGAGGTGCTCGTACGGGTGCGCGCGGCTTCCGTCCATCCAGATATTTGGCACGTCCTGACAGGCCTGCCGTACGTCCTCCGCATGATGGGGGCCGGGCTGCGCAAACCAAAGAACCCTGTTCCGGGAACCGACCTGGCCGGGGTCGTCGAGTCGGTTGGTAAGAACGTGACGAGGTTTCGTCCAGGGGACGGGGTATTCGGCGAGACCCTCAAAGGCATGCAGTGGATCAACGGCGGTGCGTATGCCGAGTATGCGACCGCTCCCGAAGACGCGCTCGCGCGGAAGCCGGCCAACGTCACCTTCGAACAGGCCGCGGCCGTACCCACCTCCGCGCTGATCGCGCTCCCGTCCCTTCGCGCAGGAGGCGAGATTCAGGCGGGGCAGAAGGTCCTGGTCAATGGTGCCGGGGGTGGCGTGGGTACCATCGCCGTGCAGCTTGCCAAAGCGTTCGGGGCGGACGTGACCGGCGTGGACAGCACGAGCAAACTGGAAATGGTCCGCTCGCTCGGCGCGGACCAGGTGATCGACTACACCCAAGAGGATTTCACCCAACGCGGCGAGCGCTACGACCTCATCTTCGACATTCCCGGGAACCATTCGCTCTCAGCCTGCCGACGCGCGCTCGAGCCCACCGGAACTTATGTGCTCATCGGGCACGACAACTACGGCAAGGGAATGCGCCGTTGGGTGGGACTCCTGCCCCGCATGTTCAAACTAGCAGCCATGTCACTGTTCGTGAGCCAGCTGCCGGACCTGCGCTTTTCGATGCCGGACAAGAAGGAATCCATGGCTCTCTTGAAGGAGCTCCTCGAATCCGGAAAGCTCACCCCGCACATCGACCGAACCTACCCGCTGAACCAGGTCCCCGAGGCCATCCGCTATCTGCAGGAGGGAAACGCGAAGGGAAAAGTTGTCATCACCGTGTGAGGTTACGGACGCCGCCCACATCACGCGTCCGCGAT
>JBFKLX010000064.1:0-24648 GCA_041630155.1 Acidobacteriota bacterium | reverse complement strand
TGCGGCTTTGCGGCCCAGGATAGCTGGAGAAGAAGAATTTGGTACCGTCGAACTTCCATCCGAACACTAGTTTTCTCCAGAGTCCGGAGAGTTCTACACCCCCTGTGCCGTCGTATTTGAAGTAGACGTTCTGATCGCCGCTCGGATAGTCGAACTCTTCCTCGCTCGTGTTCACGTAAACAGGAGAGGTGGTCAGCTCGCCGTAGTAGATCTGCGGCTGGGTCACCTGGAGTTCGTCGGCCTCGGCCTGAGGAGGAATATCCCGGACCAGGAAGTTGGGCAGTCCCTGCGGGGTGAATTCGCTGACCGGAGTCATGGTGAGCCCGTAGCCGTGCGTATACTTGAAGCGCTGGTTCACGAAGGTCTGGCTCTGCACCGGGAGATTCTCCACTTCCATCTCGCGGGCTGAAATCATCACCTGCCGGTAGCGGCCGCCGATGCGGTAGCGGTCGATATCCACATCATTGAACTCGTAGTAGAGCCGAATCTCCTGGAACTGCTTGTGAACCGCCTTCAATGCCCTCCAATCCCAGAGGCGCACTTCACCCAGCAGATTGCGATTCTCTTGCGCCACGCGTTCGGTGAATTGCCCTGAGGCAGGAAACTCACGATCCTCGGAATTGTCCAGCGCAAAAGCGCGGCGAGTGAATTCGATGTTGTGCTGGATGTAGGGGCGCTCGTAGGTGATTTCATTGGGCTCCACCATCAGCGCCTGCAGCAGTCCGGGGATGGCCAACAGCCCGATCAGCCACAGCCCTGCCAGAGCAGCCAGCACCAGTCCCGCGGGCCGGGAATCCAGGACCGCGCCTTCTTCTTCCCAACGGCGCCTCCTGAACCCGTCCACCAGCAGCCAGAGGCCGATCAAACCGCTGGCCAGCGCCAGTATGGCGAAGGCCGGGAGCCGAGCGTGGACGTCGACCCAACCCGGACCGCTCACCGCCCCCCATTTCGAGTAGAGCACGTGAAAGCGAGAAAGGTACATTCCCCAGCCCAGGACCAGCAGCAGAGCCCCCGAAGAGAAACGGTCGCGCAGCAGTTGCCCGGGGATTGCCAGCAGAGCCTCGGAGCTTCTCTTCGGGAACTGGATCCTCGCCATCCCGCCCACCAGATGCAACCCGAGCTGCAACAAGGCCAGCCCCATCAGGAGCCAGAAAACGGCGTCGTAGAAAGGCAGCCAGAACAAGTAAAAGCCAACGTCCCGGCCCAGAATCGGCTCGGCCTGGCCCACTTCGGCGCCGTGGCGAAACCGCAGGAAGAGATCCCAATTGCTGTATCCCCACCAGGCGCCCCACAGTCCGGACAGCAGGACGCCGAGCCGTGTCCAGATCCCTTGGGACCGGCCCCACAGCCAGGCCCAGGCCACACCCACCAAGGAGGCAGCCGACGCCAGTCCGATTCGGGCGTAAACCTCCGACCAAAACCGGCCCGAAAAGCCCAATGCTTCGAACCAGAGCATCTCACCCCAGAAACTCAACAGGGGGAAGAACAGAATCGTCACCGCCAGTCCGGACCAGCCCAAACTCCGGCGCCATCTGCTCCGGCACTGCAGCCCGCGAACCAACAACCATCCGAATCCGGCCAGTCCAAGCAATATCAGCAGAACGTACATTGCAGGCAACCTTTCCGGTTCTGCGGCTCCGGAGACTTCCGGGACCGCCGGCGATCCTATCACTCTTACGCCGGCAAGTTTCGTGTCATTCTCAGCGGTTTCCTCGGACGTTCAAAAAATGACAAGATCACTTGACATCAGGTCAAGCACCATTTACACTCAGTGCAGTAAAGCGTGCTTGACAATATGCCAAAGGAGTTTGACAATGAATACTACTATGGAGAAACGGTGGACGAGTTGGTGTGGAGATCTCACGGAGCGTGACCGGCGCAATCAGATCCGCTTCGCGCTGTGGAGCCTGGCCTGGATGGCCTGTTTCGTCGCGGCGTTCATCAGCCTCCGCAAGGAATGGGTGCCCGATGCCTTGGTGTATCCAGTGGTTCTGTTTCCAACGGCGCTGGGTGGTTGCGCCCTCTGGGCCTTCGTCCGGTTCCTGCGCGAGGCGGACGAACTGCAGCGGAAGATTCAACTGGAAGCGCTGGGTTGGGGATTCGGCTGCGGTGCACTCTTCATGATCGGCTACCGATTGCTGGAGAGAGTGGGCCTGCCTCGGCTCGACAGCTCCGATCCCTTGCTGGTGATGGTTTTGGTTTGGGCTGGTGCCACCTGGATCCTGGCACGGAGGTACTCGTGAAGAACCGGCTCAGGGTCCTACGGGCCGAACGCAACTGGTCCCAGGCGCAAGTGGCTGCTCTGCTGGGCGTCTCTCGCCAGACGATCAACGCCATCGAGACCGGAAAGTACGATCCGAGTCTCCCCCTGGCGTTCGGGCTGGCACGCCTCTTCGAGCAGCCCATTGAAAAGATCTTCGAACCCGACGGCGAGCCTGCGTGAACCATTGGCTCGTCTTGGCGTGGAGTGCAGCAGGGTCGGACGACCCTCCTCCAGATCCTCTACAGCCGCGCCCCATGCCCCATCAGACCGAGACGGGCCGGCTGATGGTCCGATCGAACAACCGGGCCGATCTCTCGTTCAGCAAGACCCAGAGGCCGTAGGCGCCCAGCGCCGTGCCGATGGGAAAGGAAATCAGGTGCAGGATCGAGAGTACGATGCCCAGCACGCGGGCCCAGGCGCTGAATTTCAACAAGCCGACTCCGATGATGACGCTGGGGGCCGACAGGACCAGAATCAGGATGGAGACGAAGATGGCCAGCAGCGACAGAATGGAGACGGCCAACAGGGCGTCTTCGGATTGTTCCGTGGCCGCCACCAAACCGGCGGTCCCGCCCAGGACCGTGAAGACGATCAGCGCCCCAATCAGGCCCATCCCTCCCCAAACGATGTTGAGCACACCCAAGACTTTGACGTGTGTATCCACTGTTTCGTCCCTTTCTAGGAGGCCGGCCTCAGGTCGGCTCTCGACATTGAAACGATCCAGTCACTCGTTCTATTCAAAGGTCGTTCTGGCGCTGTGGGCGCCGCAACTCCCCTTTCGGAGTGATCCGGGCTATTATGATCGGTCATGAAGATGCGGTTCAGCGGGTCTCGCCGAGGATCACCCGTCTGGCTGGCGGCACTGGCCGCCGCCGGCCTGTGGAGTTCCATCGCCCTCTGCCAGTCCCCCTCCTCGTACGAGCAGCTGCAGGAGATCCAGGCCCAGATTCGTGCCTTGGACCTGGACGAGATGCAAGACCTTCAGAACGCCGCCTTCACGGCGCGGCTTGCCAGCCTGGACGGCCTCAGGGACCGCCTCAGCGCCCTCGACCCCTCTCAATGGGAGATACCCCGCAAGGTGGACTACCTGCTGGTTTACTCCCAGCTCGCCCAGCTCTACTTCGAACACGCCGCCTTGCGCCCCTGGCGGCGCGATCCCGGCTTCTACCTCGACCGCGTGTCGCGAATTCCCTTCCTTGAGCTCCCGCTCCCGGAGAACGAGCTGGAGGCTCTGAAGACGCGCCTCGGCAGCGTTGTCGGGACGCTGGTTCAAGCCCGGGAGAATTTGACCGAAGGGGCGAGCGAGTTGGCCCAACTTGCGCTGCACAACCTTGAAAAAGCGGACGGGGTGGGGCACGGTCAGCCGCGCCGACCCGTTCCTCCGGCCGGCGTGATCGGTTGGTACGAGGACCTTCACCAACGCGTTCAGCAGCAGCACCCGGAACTGGCGCCTCGGGTTCAGGCCTGTTTGACGGCCCTGCGTGGATACCGGGACTGGCTGCGGGAGAATCTTGCCAGCATGAGCGGGCCGTCGGGTGTCGGGCCCGAGCAGTATCGATGGTACCTCCACAACGTCCGCCTGCTGCCCTTCGACCCCGACGAAGTGGTCGTGCTGGGGGAGCGGGATTTGCAGCGTTCCCTCTCGCTTCTCGCCGTGCAGCGCTGGCGCAATCGCCATCTGCCGCCGCTCAGCCCAGCGGAAGACGAATCCGAGTACGAACGAAGGATCGCGGAGGCCGATCGACTGGTGCGCCGTTTCCTCGTAAAGAACGAAATCCTGACGATCCCCGCTGAAGTGGGACAGTTCGGACACAACGTCCCCTGGATCGTCCGGGAGGGAGGGAAGCGTAATTTCTGGGAAGAAGTGCAGTTCCGGGACCCCCTCCCCGACCACCTCCACGCCGTGATTCCCGGACACCGCTTCGACGCCTGGATGCATCAGCGAGACCGGCACCCCATCCGCAGCAGCTCGTCCGACAGCGGGCGCATCGAAGGCTGGGGCTTTTACCTGGAGGAGATGTTGATGCAGTCCGGCTTGCTGGACGAGCGGCCTCGGACCAAGGAACTCTTCTACATCTTTCAGGCGGCTCGGGCGGTGCGCAACCGTGTCGAGGTCTCTCTGCACTCCAACCGCTGGAGCGTCTCGCAGGCGGTTCGCTACATGGTGGAGACCGTCCCCTTCATGGATGAAGACGCCGCCCGGGTGGATTGCGAGATCTACCTGCGGCAGCCGGGTTACGGGATCGGCTATGTGATGGGGCGCCTTCAGATCGAGCAACTGCTCGCCGACCGGCAGCAGCAGCTCGGAGACCGCTTCGACCTGCGGGCCTTCCACGACCAGTTCCTGGCCGCCGGCTGGATTCCCATTTCTCTGATTCGCTGGGAGATGACCGGCTTGGACGACCAGGCGAAAGTGTTCTGGAAAGTGACCCGCCCTTAGCCCTGGCGTGGCACCTGCATCCTGGCTGTGATTCCACCGGCGAGGCTCAGAAAGCAGCGTCCTCTCGACGACGGCTCAGCTGCAGCGCCGTCATCCCCATACTCTCCGCTCTGACTCCCGCACGAGGTCTGGGCCACGCTTTCGGGCACGGCCTCTACGCCTCTATGCTCTCCGGCTCCGTCGAGTCCAGCATGTTGAGAATATGCAGTGCCTCGGACAACTGCTTCCAGCGCTGCTCCAGAGACCCGGTGTAACCGATCGAGAGGCGCACCAGACCGGGCGAGATCCCGGCTCTGGCCTGATCTTCCTCGGGCATCTCGCTGGAAGTCGAAGTCGAAGAGCAAGACATCAGGGTGTCGAAA
Source organism: Acidobacteriota bacterium (assembly GCA_041630155.1). Classification (GTDB taxonomy): domain Bacteria; phylum Acidobacteriota; class UBA6911; order RPQK01; family JANQFM01; genus JBFGHG01. Next base: position 19,583 of record JBFKLX010000064.1, on the reverse strand, counting down.
TAGCCCAGGCTGACGGCAATGAATCCAAAGCGGTCCTTGTTCTGTAAGATCTCCATGAACTCGTAAGCCCGCTTGATCTCTCCCAGGTCGATGCAGAGAATGCCGCCAAAACCGTAGTTCGGATGGGCCAGGCGCTTCAGCAGCTCATGGTCGCGGTGCTCCGGCAGTCCCGGATAGATCACGGGAACGCCGCCTTCGGCCAGGCGCTGAGCGATGATCTGGGCTCGACGGCTGTGTTCGGCCATGCGAAGGCCCAGATGCGGCACTCGCAAGCTGATCTTGAAGGCCACCTGGGGATCCATGGTGGGACCCAACAGCATCAGCGCGCCGTCGTGCACATCCATCAGGTTGCCGATGAAGGACTTTCTGGCACACACCGCTCCAGCGATGATGTCCGAGGCGCCGTTGATGAACTTGGTCAGGCTGTGCAGGACGATGTCCGCACCGTGTCTGGCGGGGCTGAGGATCAGGGGAGTAAAGGTATTGTCGACCACGAACAGCGCATCGCGCTGGTGGGCGATCTCCGCCAGGGCCGGCAAGTCGACCACCTCCAGGGTCGGATTGGACATGCTCTCGACGTAGAGCATGCGCGTCTTGTCGGTGAAGGCCCGGGTGACGGCTGCGTGGTCCGACGGGTCCACGAAGGTGATGTTCAGACCACAGCGGGTGGGCAGGAACTCCCGGAACAGGGCGTAAGTCCCGCCGTAGATCGAGCGGCTGGACACGATCTGGTCCCCGGGCCGGCAGACCTGCATCACGGTGGCCGCAATGGCCGCCATCCCACTGGCCGTGCAGTAGGCCGATTCGGTCCCCTCCAGCGCCGCGATCTGCCGCCCCAGTACGTACACCGTCGGGTTGAAGTGGCGGCCATAGAGGTAGCAGCCTCCATGGTCCGGATCACGCCGGCCGGCAAAAATGGCCGGCATCGTCGCCGCCTCCATCACCGTGAACGTCGTGCTGGCTTCCACGGACATGTTCACGCCGCCGTGCTCTCCAAACTCGTGCTGCATTTCCGCCAGAGATTCAATCGGATCGAAGTCCTTCATAGCTGCCCCTTTCCACTGCCATTCATAGAAGCATGGAAGCAATCGGGTTGCCAGCGAACTGCCGCGGGCCCGCTCCGTCCACCCGTGAGATTTCGGGCTCTTTTGCGCTATGATCTGAATTCGCGAAGGGGTAGCCTAGGGGCCCACCCAACGAGGTGCGAAAGGCTCATTCAAAAATATGTTGGAAAAGCTGGATCTGGGGCTGAGACTCCCCAAGCAGGAGTATCGGGAGCGCATGCCCGCTCTGCAGCGCCGCCTGCACGAACTGCAGCGTGTCTGTGCGCGCGCTCGGATCGCTCCGATCGTCGTGTTCGAAGGCTGGGACGCCGCCGGCAAGGGCACCGCCATTCGCAAGCTGACCCAGCGGCTGGAGCCTCGTGCCTTCAAACTGTATGCGATCCAGCGGCCGCGCAGTGCCGAGCAACAGCTTCCCTGGCTATGCCGGTTCTGGGCCAGAATCCCCAACTGGGGCGAAATGGCCATCTTCGACCGCAGCTGGTACGGGCGCGTCCTGGTGGAGCGGGTCGAGCGACTGACACCCAAGCCGGTCTGGCAGCGGGCGTATGCGGACATCAACAGTTTCGAACGGACCCTGGCTCAAGACCGGTACGTCATCATCAAGTTCTTCCTGCACATCGACAAGAAGACCCAGAAGAGGCGCTTCAAGAAACTCGAATCCAACCCCCTCACCCAGTGGCAGGTCGACCCGGAGGATTGGGAGCACCATCGCAAGTACGGGGCATACCACGTCGCGATCGAGGAGATGCTGGAGCGAACCGAGACCGAATGGGCTCCCTGGACCGTGGTGGAAGCCGCCGACCGGCGCTGGACCCGCGCCAAGATCGTGGAAACACTGATCAGCCGGATCGAAGAGGCGCTCGTCACGCGCGGACACTCGACGACCGACCTGAACGATCCCCCGGCAGGGGCGCCGTCGCTGGCCGACGCAGCGGCGGCTCCGGACCAATCTTCCGCACCGGCCCCGAAAGTCGTGTCCGTGCCGTCGACGCCAACCTTGGGCGCTGTCGACTTCAACCTGCGGCTGGAACGGGAGGAATACCGGCAACAGTTGCTGCCGCTTCAGCTCGAGCTGCGCTCGCTGGCCTACAGTCTTTACCAACAGCAGCGCTCGCTGGTAGTGGTCTACGAAGGTTGGGACGCCAGCGGCAAAGGGGGAAACATCCGCCGTGTCACCGAACGGCTCGACCCGCGCGGCTACGAAGTATTCTCGATTGCCTCCCCGACTGGAGAAGACAGCACCCATCACTATCTATGGCGTTTCTGGCGGCGTTTGCAGCCCCCCCGGGAAAAGCAGATCTTGATTTTCGACCGCAGCTGGTACGGCCGTGTGCTGGTCGAACGGGTGGAAGGCTTCGCCGACCCGACCGAGTGGAAGCGCTCCTTTCGGGAGATCAACGATTTCGAACGCCAACTGATCGACCACGGCATTCTCCTGGTCAAATTCTGGGTCCACATCAGCAAGGAGGAACAGCTGCAACGGTTCGAGCACCGCCGCCAGACCCCTCACAAACGCTGGAAGATCACCGACGAAGACTGGCGCAACCGAAAGAAATGGGACGACTATCAGGAGGCGGTCGACGACATGCTGCTGAAGACCAGCACGCTGCGAGCCCCCTGGACCATCGTCGAAGGCAACGACAAGCTTTATGCCCGAATCAAGAGCTTGCAGACACTGGTCGAGGTCCTATCGGGCGCTTTCTCGAAGAAAGCCGGCAAGAAAGAGAAGTAGGCCCGATCGGTTTGAAATTTGGCATTGGAATGCGGATAATCGGAGCACGTCTTTCGCTCTCTCTTTCTTTGAACCCGGTGAGGAGGATCTATGCAATGCGCTTTCCCTGTGATTCTGCTGATTTCGCTGCTGCTGGCATGCGTCTCGAGCCTGGCTCAAGACGAAAAGCCCCAGCATCAGCACTACCAGAAACCTGAGACCTACGGCCAGCCGGCGCCTTCCGGCCAGCTGGCCCCGCGGCTGCAGAACCTGGGCAAACACGTTTTTCCAGTCACGACTAGTTCCTCTCAGGCTCAGGCCTTCATCGATCAAGGGGTCAATCTGGCCTACGGATTCAATCATGCCGAGGCGGCCCGCGCCTTTCGTGAAGCTGCCCGGCTGGATCCAGAGTGCGCCATGGCGTATTGGGGGCAAGCCCTGGTACTGGGGCCCAACATCAACGCTCCCATGAACCCCGACGACGAGCCGCTCGCCCACGAGCTGGCCCACCAGGCCTTGGCCATTGCCCCGAACGTTTCCGAGAGGGAACGAGCGTACATCGAAGCGCTGGCACACCGTTACTCGGGAGAGGAAAAGCCCGACCGTGCTGCTTTGGATCGGTCCTATTCGGACGCCATGCGGGAGGTTCACCGGCGCTATCCGGACGACCTGGATGCCGCCACTCTGTTCGCCGAATCGCTGATGGATCTGCGCCCCTGGAACTATTGGACGCGGGACGGGCTGCCCTATCCCGAGACGACCGAACTGGTTCAGGTGCTGGAGTCGGTGATCCAACGCAACCCCGAACATCCGGGTGCTCTGCATCTCTGGATCCACACCATGGAAGCGGTCCACCCCGAGCGGGCCGAGGTCGCTGCGGATCGCCTGGGCGATCTGATGCCGGGGGCCGGGCACATGGTGCACATGCCCTCGCACATCTTCATCCGGGTGGGGCGCTACGCGGACGCTTCGGAAGCCAACGAACGCGCCGTGCTGGCCGACGAGGACTACATCGCGCAGTGCCGGGCGCAAGGCATCTATCCGCTTGGCTACTATCCCCACAACATCCACTTCCTCTGGGCCGCGGCCAGCTTCGAAGGACGCAGCCAAAAAGCCCTCGAGGCTGCCCGCAAGACAGCCGCCCAGATCCCTTTGGAGGCACTCGAGGACCTCCCGTTTCTGGAGAACTTCCTGGTCATTCCCTACTACGCCATGATCCGCTTCGCGCAGTGGGATCAAATTCTGGCCGACCCACAGCCGCAGCGGCAAAGTCCCTTCCTGCAGGGCATCTGGCGGCACGCCCGCGGTCTGGCTTTCACGGCCGCGGGCCGGCTGGGGGAGGCGGACATCGAGCTGGCGGCATTGCGCCAGATCGGCCAGGACCCCGCCACGGCGGAAGCAACGCTCTGGTCGGGCAACAGTCTGGCGACCCTCTTGGAGATTGCCGCGGAAGTACTAGCCGGCGAGCTGGAGGCGAAGCGAGGCGCCTACGATCGAGCCATCGCCCACCTGGACCGGGCCGTGCGATTGGAGGACTCCATGACCTACACCGAGCCGGCCGACTGGCACCAGCCGGTCCGGCACCGACTGGGCGCGGTGCTGCTGGAAGCCGGCCGGGCCCTGGAAGCAGAAACGGTCTACTGGGAGGATTTGCGACGAAACCCGGGCAACGGATGGGCACTGTTCGGTCTGACCCAGAGTCTGGAAAGCCAGGGCAAGGCCGACGCCGCGACGGTCGCTCGAGCACGCTTTCAGAAGGCCTGGTCCCGAGCCGACGTCCAGCTGACCGGCTCGAGGCTGCTCTAGGGTCGACCTGGGCCGGAGCGGTTCACGATTCCCGAAACCCCTCCAGGGTCCAGCGGTCCCCGTGCTGTTTCAGGATGTAGATGCCCTGGTCGTCTGCCCGTACTTTGAACCAAGAGGCTTCCGGCGCGTACCAGCGGTCCAGGATCTCGGTCACCTCGAGGTGGCGGGAGCCAAACTGGAAGCGCCGCGGATACTCATCGGCACGGTGCCCGGAATACGTCTGCACCCGGAGTTCCCAACCCTGGTCTTTGGCTTTGCTCATCACTCGCTCGAGGCCTGGAGTCGGCCGGAACCACCGCATCGTGTAGTTGGGTCCGTCATGCCTGCTTCCCGCCGGCGGACGGCCATCGCTCTGGTTTCTACTTCTTGCTGCAACGGCCGACTCGCACCAGCGATGCGGCAGCCCACACGATGATCACCGTCCATGCCACGACCCAGAATACGATGCCACCCGCAGTCAGTTCCACGTCTGGGCTCCGTTTTCGAGGTGAGCACGCCGCTTCCAGGCAGCCCGGACCAGCAGCAGCAGGCCTGCCAGCAAGACCAACATGAGCAGCCGCGCCTGCCAGCGAACGGGGACCGCTTCCAGGGCAACTCCCTGCAGGCGGAGCTTGGGCAGCCCGTCCAGCCAAGTCCAGGCGCCCAGCAGAACGATCAGATAGGCGGGCGTCACATAGGTGAGAACGAATCGGAAGAAATGCGGAACCCGCATGGCAGCGCCGCGCTGGAGCTCCTGCCACGCCCGCTCGGAACCGAACACCCAGACCAGCAGGACCGTTTCGATCAGGGCGAACACGGCCAGGCCGAGTGTGCCGGCCCAGAAGTCCAGTTCGGCGTCGAACCCGAAACCGTTGAGCAGCACCACGAACTGCACGCATACGATGACGACGGCGGCCAGAATGGCTACGGCTTTGCCGCGCGAGAACTGAAACTCGTCCTCGAGAAACGCCACCAGTGGCTGCCCCATGGCTACCGAACTGGTGATCCCGGCGAAAAAGAGCAGGCCGAACCAGAGCGTGCCCAGGAACTGGCCCCAGGGAAGCTTGGTGAAAATCATCGGCATCGATACGAAGCCGAGGTTGTAGGCGCCTCCGCGGGCAATCGCCTGCGTCTCGGTCAAACCCAGGAACGCCACTGCCACCGGGATGGCGATCGAGGCCCCCAGCACCACCTCGACGAACTCGTTGAGCGAGGCCGTGGTCATGCCCGACAAGGCGATGTCGTCGTCATCGCGCAAGTAGCTGGCATAGGTGTGCAGCGTTCCCATTCCCACGCTGAGCGTGAAGAAGACCTGGCCCGTCGCCGCCAGCCAGACGCTGGGGTTGCTCAGCTGATCCAGGCGAGGATTCCACAGAAAGGCGAACCCGCTCCACACGCTGTTCTCCGGCTGGCCTGGGTCGGGTGTCCCGAGCGCGAGCACGCGAACCACCAGAATGATCGCGCACACGAAGAGCAGCGGCAACGCGACCTTGGCGAGCACTTCGATCCCCCGGGAAACCCCCCGGTACAGAACGAAAAAGTTGAGCCCCAGAGTGACCGCCAAGAACAGATAGGCCGCCGACAAGCCCCAAAAGTGCCCGCCGGGTTTCACCCCCTGGAAGCTCAGCAGGAAGTCCTTCATGCCGGCCAAGCTTGCGATGTCGAAGTAAGTGCCGGTGGCTGAGAAGAAGCTGTACGCCAGAGTCCAGGATTCGACGTAGACGTAGTAGATCATCACCGTCAGGGAGATGAACAATCCCAGAGCACCCAGATACTTGGAGAGCGGGTGCCGCCAGAGCACGTCGAACATCCCCGGGGCGCTGCTGTGACCGTAGCGCCCCCCGTGACGCCCGATGATCCACTCCATCCACATCAGGGGGATGCCCAGCAGCAGCAGGGCGATGAAATAGGGAATCATGAAAGCACCGCCGCCGTTTTGGGCCGCCTGCACCGGAAATCGCAGAAAATTGCCCAGGCCGACGGCGTTTCCCGCCGCCGCCAGGATCAGCCCTAGCCGGCTCTCCCAGCGTTCGCGTTGTGCCATTGGTGTTTCCCAAAGGACGGATCACGGGACCGCTACCCCGGCCCCCCAGGCGCCTTCAACATCAGAAAAGACTACGAGCCCCGGCGGCTGCTGTAGCTGAGGTAACCCACCGCGGCGATCGTGACCACGAGCAGAACGAAGACGAACACTTGATCGGGAGCCATACGCATCATCCTTCCGAAGCCCAGCTCTCGAAACAACTCTTTCGATCACCGGTCTTCCAGACTTCCGGACCCGGGTCCGGAAGTCCCATCCCCGTGCGGTAACACACCGCACCCTGCCGGCGAAGGGAGCAAACCGGATGCCGCTCCCTTTCCGGCTCCCGATTGGCTCCCGCAACCCTTTGCTCGAAAGAGACTTCGCCCTTTCGTTTCCTTGAATGCCAAGGCCTCTCCCAAACCAAAATCAGTACCAAGAATACCGATGATTTTCGGATATAATACTTCTGATAGGAGATTGAACTACCGATGCTCAGGCGTGTGCTGTTGGCTGTACGGAGTCGTTCGCTGGCGCTTCGGATTGCGCAGCTATTGGATCGACCGGACGTGATCCTGGCGGACTGGTCGCCGGGGGACTCGGCGGATCTCTTCGAGATCTTGTCGCGCGAAGTGCCCGACGCCCTGATTGCGAGCCGGGAGCGTCTGCCGGAACCGTTCCCTGTGACGCTGTCGGCGATCCGCAATCTACCGGAGGCGCCTGAGGTCATTGTCCTGGCGGCCCGGGACAGTCCGGAAGTGCGAGCCTCGCTGCTGTCGGCCGGCTGTCTGGCCGTCCTCTTCGAAGGGCTTCCGGACCAATTGCTGACCCAGGCCCTGTGGGCATTGCTGGTCCGGTTGCCGGCGGCCGTCCCGTTGGGTCCCCCCGCCGCCTCGCTTGCCATCGAGAGGCTCTCGGACTTCGTCTCGGCCAGCCCGGCCATGCTGACATTGCTGGAAACGGCGCGGCGCGTAGCGGTCTCGGATTCGTCGCTGCTGATTCTGGGAGAGACCGGATCGGGTAAGGAGTGGCTGGCCCGAGCCATTCACGCCGAGAGCAGACGATCGGCGGCGCCGTTTCGGGCGGTCAACTGCGCGGCCTTGACGGAGAGCCTTCTGGAAAGCGAGTTGTTCGGACACGAACAGGGGGCTTTCACAGGGGCGACCCGGGCCCGGAGGGGGTACTTCGAACTGGCCCATCGGGGCACGATTTTCCTGGACGAGGTCGCCGAGATGCCTCCCCATCTGCAGGCAAAACTTCTGCGAGTCCTGCAGGAGCGCAAGATCCAGCGGCTGGGAGGCGAGCAGGAAACCGAGGTGGACGTGCGGATCATGGCGGCCACCAACCAGGATCTGCAGCAGGCACTGCAGGAGCGGCGGTTCAGGCCCGACCTGTATTACCGCCTGGGTGTCGTCACCCTGACTCTGCCACCGTTGCGGGAAAGACCCGAGGACATCCCGGCGCTGGCCGAGAGTTACCTGCGCTCCTTTTCGCAGCGTTTCGGGCGCGAAATTCGGAGCCTGGGGCCGGACGCCTTGCGAGCCTTGCTCCAGTACCGCTGGCCCGGCAATCTGCGGGAGTTGATCAATGTTCTGGAACGGGCGGTCCTGTTGTGCCGGGGCTCGACCATCACGGCCCAAGACCTGCCGGAGAGCATGGCGGCGTCAGCGGCGGCTGCGTTGCCGCCCGCGGGTGGGCCCCAGGATCCCGGATTGGCATTGGCCGGACCAGATTGGGCTTCCCGGCCCTGGCGCCAGGTTCGGCGGGAGGTACTGCGGTCCACCGAACGACTCTATCTGAGCCGGCTGCTGGAACAGACACGAGGGCGCATCGGCCACACTGCCGAGCGCGCGGGCATCAGCCCGCGCTCGCTCTACCAGAAGATGAAAAGCCTGGGATTGAAGAAGGAGGACTTCCGGTGAGTTGCCGGCGGTGTTGGCAGGGAAGACCTCCTCGGAGCCTCAGGCCTCACGCCCCCCTGATGTGGCCGTCGCCGTAGGCGATCCATTTGTAGGTCGTCAACTCGGGCAGGCCCATGGGGCCGCGGGCGTGGAGCTTCTGGGTGCTCACGGCCACCTCTGCCCCGAGGCCGAACTCCCCGCCGTCGTTGAAGCGGGTGCTGGCGTTGACGAACACCGCCGACGAGTTCACCTCGTCCACGAAGCGGGTGGCGTTGGGCAGGTCGCGTGTCAAAATGGCGTCGCTGTGTTCAGTACTGTGTTGGTGGATGTGCTGGATCGCCTCGTCCAGGGACGCAACCACCTTGATTCCCAGCACCAGGCTCAGCCACTCCTGGTCGAAGTCTGGTGGGCCTGCCTCCACCACTTTGGCCCCCTGAGGGTCGGACTTCAGGATCTCCAGGGCCCGGCCCACCGCACGCAGCTCCACGCCGCTGGCGGCCAGCCGGCCGGCCACCTGCGGGAGAAAGCGCTCGGCCACGGCCTGGTGGACCAGCAGGGTGTCCAGGGCATTGCAGACAGTGGGACGCTGCACCTTGGCGTTCTCGACGACGTCCAACGCCCGCTGCAGCTCGGCGGTTTCGTCCACGAAGACGTGGCAGACGCCGATCCCCCCGGTGATCACGGGGATGGTGCTGTTCTCCCGGCAGAAGCGGTGCAGCTCGCCTCCGCCGCGGGGAATCAGCATGTCCACGTAACGGTCCAGCCGGAGCAGATCGCGAACGCGGCTGCGGTCGGTGTCCTCCAGGTATTGCACGGCTGCAGCCGGAAGCGAACAGCGCCGCAGGGCTCGTTGCAGGGAGGCGGTCAGGGCCAGGTTGCTGCGCAGTGTCTCCTTGCCGCCCCGCAGGATGGCGGCATTGCCCGACTTGAGTGCCAGCGCGGCGATATCGATGGTCACATTGGGACGGGCCTCGTAGATCACGGCCAACACTCCGATAGGCACGCGACGCCGCACCAGGCGCAAGCCGTTGGGCAGCAGCCGGCTCTCCGGCTCCTGTCCCACCGGATCGGGCAGCTGGGCGATCTGGAGGGTTGCCGAGGAGAGGGCTTCCAGGCGCTGGGGGGTGAGAGCCAGGCGGTCCAGGACGGACGCGCTGACTCCGTTCCGCCTCGCCTCCTTGCAGTCCTCCGTGTTGGCACGCAAGACTTCCGCGGCGTCGGCCCGCAACTGCTCGGCGATGGCCGAGAGGGCTTCGTTCTTGCGGCTGGTGGGAAGCGTGGCCAGGATGCGGGCCGCCCCGCGAGCGGCTTGCCCCAGCTGGGTCAGGTCGGTGATGACAGTGCTCGACTTGCCGTTCATTGAGAAAGATCGAGTATATCAGGCAATCACTCGAGGCGTGGGCGTGTGACGCCGGCATCCTGCCGGTAATTCCCTGAGAGGGCTCGAGGCGCACGGCTGGGGAAGGAGGAAACGTCGCGAGGGGACGCAGCCACCCTTCATGCCTCTATGTTCTTCCGCCCCCGCTTCTCCAGATGCTGCTCGACGGCGTCCAGCAGGCCTTCCAGGCCCCATTTGCGAGAGGCGCTGACGGGGACGCCTTCCAGGCGGCGGGCCAGATCGGGGCGCTGTCCCTCCGGGATCAAATCGATCTTGTTGAGGACCCGCAAGCGTGGCAGGCTGCTCAAGTGGAGTTCGTCCAGAAGGCTTTCGACCGCCTCGAGCTGGTTCTGGAACCGCGAATCGGCGGCATCGATGACGTGCAGGAGAAGATCGGCTTCGCCAAGTTCTTCGAGCGTGGCTCGGAAGGCATTGACCAGGTCCGGCGGCAGGTCGGTCAAGAAGCCCACGGTGTCGCTGACAATGACCTCTCCGTGGCGGGGAAAGCGGAGTCGCCGGCTGGTGGGGTCGAGCGTGACGAAGAGCTGATCGGCGGCTTCGACATTGCTCCGGGTGAGCGCGTTGAGCAGCGTACTTTTGCCGGCGTTGGTGTAACCGATCAGTGACAGGACCGGCAGGCCTTCCTGGCGCCGCCAGTTGCGGCGGACGTCTCGCTGGCGGGACAGCCTGTCGATCTGCTTCTCCAGCGAGCGGATGCGCTCGCGCATTCGGCGGCGGCCGATTTCCAGCACGGTTTCGCCCGGGCCCCGGCCCCCGATGCCCCCGCTGAGCCTGGACAAGTTGTCGTCACGGCGCGTCAGTCGCGGGAGTGCGTACTTCAATTGAGCCAGCTCGACTTGCAGCTTGCCGTCCCGGCTCTGGGCGCGCTGGGCGAAGATGTCCAGGATCAACTGGGTGCGGTCGACGGCCTTCAGCCCTGTGGCGTCCTCGAAGGCCCGCGACTGGGCGGGCTTCAGGTCGACATCGAAAATGGCGACATCGGCTTGCTCGCGCATGCTCTCCAATACGACCCGCGACAGCCTGCCCTTGCCCAGGACGGTGCGGGGATGCATCCTGCCCCGCAAGGGACCAATGGTGCGAGCCGCCACCACGCCGGCAGAGGCCACCAGCTCACTGGTCTCGAGCAACCGCTCCTTCTCTCCTGACACACCGATGAGGACGGCCCTTTCCGGGGTGAGCCGTCCGGCGCCTTTGCGAGTGAGGCGGGAGAACTCCGTCTCCAGGGCGCGCACGGTGGCCTCCACGTCGAAATCCAGCCGATGGATGCTGGGGGCCTGGATTCTGAGCAAGGGCTCTCTGCCGCCGTCGGCGGGCACGACATGGGCCAGTTCCACGGCTCCCGGCATCCCGTCGGGCAGCGCCTGGACAATCCCCACCAGGTCCAGCCGCAACAGGGCGAGATCGTTGAGGTCGTCCGCGGTGAGCGACTCTCCGGAGAGGTGGGTGTGGATCAGCCGCAGGCCGCGGAACCGCCCGGGTCCGCCCCGCAGCCGGCCGATTTCCGGGATCTCCAGTGCCGACGCCGTTCCCACGATGACGCGGCGGATGGTTCCGTCGCGCCCGATGAGCACGCCGACCTGGCGATTGATTTCCCGGGAGACTCGACAGAGGTGGCGCGCCAGCTCCGGCGAGGCCGCCTGACTGGGGAGGACTCTGCGACGGTAGGTGCGTTCCAGCGCTCGCCGAGCGGAAGCTTTGATGCCGCGCAGATTACCGTGAAGCTGAGAAATGACTCGACCTCGTCAAAACAGACTCGACTCGCCAGGCGGCTTGGACGGCCTCGGCTTGGGTCGCGGCGGCGACGTCGAGCGGCTGGGGCGCGAAGCCGGCGGCCGGCTGTAAGAGGGCCGGCTGCCTCGACTCGGTGACGTCGTGGGCCGTGAGCGCGACGGCTGCGGGCGCGAGACCGAGCGGGAAGGCCGTGAAGACGGCCGCGTCACGCGCGAGTCTGAGCGGGATCGCTCGGGACGAACCCCGGGCCCCCGCGAAGGCTGGGTCCAGCGGCGCTGCTGGTCGCCCGATCGGGGCGGCGCCACGCTCCGATTGCCGCCGGGAGGCCGCGCGGAGGGGCGCGTCGTCGGAGCCTCGGGTCGATCCGGCCTCACCGTCGGAACCTGCGTACGGGGTGGCAGCGCACGGCGAGTCCGATCCGATTCATCGGAAGGCGCGGCAGGCCGGGAGGGCATCGTCCAACGCGAGCCTCGATTCTCCCGCTCGCCCTGACGATTGGGGGCGGGCTGCTGCGGTTGCGGCAACACCCGGCGATCCTCGGTTGAGGAGGTCTCCGGACGGCTTGCACCGGAGTCGAATTGGGACCGCCCCGGCACGGTCCAGGAAGAGGTCCTGCCCGGCGAGGAAGCTCCGGCCGCCGGCGCCGACTCCTGCCGGCGCGGTTCGTTGCCGATCACCACGACATTGGCTCCGCGGCTTCCGCGGTCGACCGATGCCGCCGGCGAGGATCCAGCTCCCGCCGTAGTCAAGACACGCGTGTTTCGCTCGGGCAACGGACGCCTCGGGGCGGCCCCCCGACTCAGATCCTGCGGCAGGCCCTCAGAGAAGTCCTGGATTACCCTGCGCGAAGGATTGGCGACCAGCACCCGGTCGGGGCTACGCTGCACGAAGTCATCCTGGTGTACCACGGTCAGTCCGTCGCGGTCCGGCAGATTCCAGCGATTGATCACCGTGGTGTTGTTGTTGACCACGTTCGTGTTGTTGTTGACCACCGTCACGCCGCCGCTGCCCCAGCCACGATTTCGATGTCCATAACCGTAACCGTAAGGAGCCCAGCCGACGTAACCGCCACCGAAGAAGAAGTTGACCCGGGCGCCGAACCAGCTTCCGAAACCACCCGGGACCCAGCACCAGCGTCTGTAAGGACGGTAATATACCCAATTGCCGTGGTGATACGGCAGCCATCCCCAGGGCTCGTAGGCGATCCAGGTCCAACCGTAGCCCGGATAGTGGCACCAGCGCCCCGCCCGATAGGGCGCCCAACCGGCTCCCACATGGGGGAACCAGACCGATCCATAGCTGCCGATCGAATCCCAGTACCCGTAGCGGTCCAGATCGTACGCCCCGGCGCGATGGCCCACATAGCGCACCGACGTATCGGTCACGTAGAGAGCATCCCGGCGGTCGCTCCAAAAATCGAAATCATCCTCGCGATAGCCGACCGACAACTGGCTCAGAGCCGACTGCGGCCCACTCACGATGAGTTCTTCCCCGCTGCGAACTTTGCGGCTGCGGAAATTGTTCTCGACCTCAGCAATCCCCTTGCGCACGGCGACAGTGGTCTCGCCGTTCTCACGGACGGTGATGCGGTACAAGCCTTTCTTGTGAACCCGCACCACCGCGTCGGGAGTGTAGATGCGGTAGCGCTCCGAATCGTAAATCCGGAGGATGACCGGACCCGTCTTCAGATCGATGTCCACTTCGTCGCCGCTGATTCTCTGGAGCACCACGTCGGCCCGTTCGTCCAGTCGCAGGAAATTGTGGTAGCCCAGCTCGATCTCGACCCGGGAGCCAGGATTGGAGATGATCCGATCGCCGCTCAAGAGCGGCAAATTCACCGTCACCTCGGACCAGTCGACTTCTCCCGCCGGCTCATAAGCGGCCGCTCCTTCGACATGGCTCACCCGCACCGGTGTGATGTCGGCACCCATGGTCCAGCCAGCCGTCAACAGGGAGGTCAAAAGGATCACCAGAGTGGATTTTCCAGTCGGTCTGCTCTCAGAGGTCATGACGATCACCCTTCTTCTCGACATTGTGCCCCAAACCCGTTCCCACTGTCGAGCCGAGGGAAGTGACGAGCCCCGGCCCGGGAAACTGTCACGAGTCTGCGAACTCTATCCTTTTAGAGCGAAAGGGAGGCGCAAAGTTTCAATCTTCGAAGCGTCCGAGGCGGGTCGGCAGCTCGAGGTCGAGGTTGGGTGCGTCGCCAGCGGGTCGCCCCGCCCGCGGCTCCTCAGTCCTCTCGATGCAAATCCCGGTGCACGATGTTGGGCTTCTGCCCCCGCTCCCGAAGCCGGAGCCCCAGCTCGTTGGCGACCATGACCGAGCGATGGCGACCGCCGGTACAACCCACGGCCACCGTCAGGTAGGTCTTGCCCTCTTCGCCGTACTTGGGGACCAGGAACAGCAGCAGGTCCTCGACTTTCCCGACGATCTGGGCGGTCTCCGGGTGCCGATGCATGAAATCGACGACCGCCTGGTCGCCCCCGGTGAGTTCCTTGAGCTCGGGGACGAAGTGAGGATTGGGCAGGAAGCGAACATCGAACACCAGATCGGCGTTGAACGGCAGCCCGAATTTGAAACCGAAGCTGACGATCGACACCCGCAGCCGCTCGTCGTCGTCCGGCTGGTGAAAATAGTCCTGAATGAAGCGTTTCAGGTCGTGGACGGAGAAGTCGCTCGTGTCGATAACCAGGTCGGCCAGCGCGCGAATGCCCTCCAGTTGGACGCGCTCGGCTCGGACGCCCTCCAGAAGGGTCTGGTCCTGAGCCAGTGGATGTACTCGCCGGGTTTCACTGAAGCGCCGGGCCAGGACCTTGTCGGACGCGTCGACGAACACCAGGGTGGATCGAAAGGGGACGTCTTCCAGTTGCTGGCGGAGCTGCTTCAATCCGGCGACCGATTCTCCCAAGCGGGCATCCACGACCACCGCCAGCTTCTCGAGCTTGCCCCCCGAGACTCTGGTCATCTGCAGCAGGCGCGGGACCAGAGAGGGAGGGAGGTTGTCGACACAGAAATAACCCAGGTCTTCCAAGGCCTTGAAGACCGTGTGCTTGCCCGACCCGCTCATCCCACTGACGATGACCAGCGAGTCCAGGTGCTTGGAGTATTTCACAAACTAACCGCCATCTTGCGGTCACGTGAACCAGGAATGTTCATCTGGTCACGGTACTTGGCGACGGTGCGGCGGGTGATCTGAATCCCCTCTCTGTTCAGCATCTTGGAGATCTTCTGGTCGGAGAGCGGCTTGCCGGAATCTTCCTCTTCGATGATCTCCCGGATGCGCTCCCTGACGCGCAAGGTCGAGATGTTTTCACCTGAGGCGCTCTCGACCCCGACGGTGAAAAACCGTCGCAACTCCAAGATCCCCTGCGGCGTGTGGGCGTATTTGTTGGCGACCACCCGGCTGATAGTGGAGGAGTGAACGCCCAACTCTTCGGCCACGTCCTTGATCAACATCGGGCGCAAGTGGAGGAAGCCGCTATTGAGGAAATCCGCCTGCCGCTGGACGATCGCTTCGCAGACTCTGTAAATCGTCTGCTGGCGCTGGTCGACACTCTTGAGCAGCTCGATGGCCGAGCGCATGCGCTCCCGGATGAAGCTCTTGGTGTCGCGGGAAACGTCCTGCTTTCTGAGAAGGCTCCGATAGGCCCGGCTGAGGCGCAGCTTGGGCAGCCCGTCGTCAGCCACCCCCACCTCGAAGCTGCCGTCCTCCCGCTTGTAGATGTGAACGTCCGGCTGCACGTAGACGGGGTCCTGGGAGCCGTATTTCTCGCCGGGCTTGGGCGAAAATGTGCGGATGGTCTCCAGCGCTTCGCTGATCTCCTCCAGGGAGCACTTCATCTTCTTGGAGATTTCCGGGAAGCGCCTCGATTGCAGCAAGTCCAGGTGGTCGCGGATCAGAGCTTCGGCCAGGGATCCTTCCATACCTGCGGCGCGGATCTGATAGAGCAGACATTCTTGCAGGTCGCAGCTGCCCACGCCCTGTGGATCCAGCGACTGGACCACACTCTGTGCTTCCCTGGCTGTTTCGAGTGGGATCTCCAACTCCAGGGCCACGTCTTCCAGCGAAAGGGTCAGGTAACCGTCTTCGTCGATGTTTCCGATGATGAAGTAGGCGATCTCATGGAGTTCCGGGCTGATCTCCAACAGGTTCAGCTGCCAGTTGAGGTGGTCGATGAGGGACATCGAACTGGCCAGAAAGGCTTCGAAAGAGGGCTTGTCGTCTCCCGTTTCCATCTGAGCCCGTCGCTGAACGGGAGGGAGGTAGTCGCCGAAGAAGTATTCGTAGTCGAAGTCCTCCATGCTGTCCTTGTCCGAGTCTTGATTGTCTTCGTTCTTCTGCTCGGTTTCGGTCAGCTGGGTCTCTTCCAGCACGGGGTTCTCGGAGAGCTCCTGCTGCAGCAGCTCAGCCAGCTCGAGGCGGTTCAACGTGAGCAGCTCGATCTTCTGGAGCAATGCCGGCGTCATGGCCAGACGTTGCGTCAGCTTGACGTTCAGTGTGGTTCGAAGCTGATGCCGCCTCACGCTGATCGATTCCTTTCCCGGTGACTCAACGATATTCGCATTACAGGCGAAAGTGCTCCCCCAGGTAGACTTTCCTCACCTCGAGGTCGGCAGAAAGCAGGTCGGGACTCCCCGATCGGAAGATCCTGCCTTCTCTGATGATATAGGCGCGGTCCGTGATTTTCAAAGTCTCCCGAACGTTATGATCGGTGATCAGCACCCCAATCCGACGTGATTTCAATCGCACTACGATACGTTGAATTTCCTGAACGGCCAGTGGGTCGATCCCTGCGAACGGCTCGTCCAGCAGGATGAAGGAGGGGTGGATGACCAGCGAGCGGGCAATTTCGAGACGTCTCCGCTCACCCCCCGACAACGTGTAGGCAGGCTGCCGCCGCAGCGAAGCGATCCCGAATTCCTCGAGCAGCTCGCTGACCAGCTGATCGGCCAGTCCGTGCGTCAGATCGAGGGTCTCGGCAATCGCGTACAGGTTGTCCTCCACCGACAGCTTGCGGAAGACGGAGGGTTCCTGGGGCAGATAGCTGATCCCCTTCCGAGCCCGCAAATACATGGGGTAGTGAGTGATGTCCTGGCCGTTGAGCGAGACGGTCCCTCCGTCGGGGCGGACCAGTCCGACCATGGCGTAAAAAGTAGTGGTTTTCCCGGCGCCATTGGGTCCTAGCAGCCCCACGACTTCACCGGCGGTGATGCGGAGGCTGACCCGATCGACCACCTTCCGCCCCCGGTAGGACTTGTCGAGCCGCAGGGCCTCGAGAATGGACTGAACCGGTTTGAGCGTCATGGCTCTCCCTCGGCCCCGCTCTTTTGAACCAGCATTCTCTCGTCGCCGGTGAAGAAGGTCAGCACGGCGCCAAAGGCTTTGCCCTGCTGGGAGTCAGTGGCGATGGCCGGATTGCCGAAGACCTGCACCTTGCCTTCGGCCGGGAAGTAGACAGAGCGGTCTCCCGTCGCCGTCCGGTCGGCGTCCCAGACGCGCACACCGCCCCAGGCGTTCACCTTCTCGACCCGGCTGGCCTCCAGATCGGCGAATTCCAGCTGCAGCGAGGCCGACTTCATCTGCAGCCGGTCGGAACGGGCCTCCACGTTGCCCTCGTAAAGAGCCACCCCGTGCTGCCGCTCGAGCCGCAGGAAGTCGGATCGGATGTGGTACTCACGGGCACCCTCAGGACCCTCCGGCACGGCCGCTCGAACCAGACTGTCGACCTCCCGACGAGCCTCCAACAGGTCACGGCCAGGGTGGAGGCGGATCGAGCGGGCCACGAGGCGGTTGTTCTGCTCCTGGAGCCGCGGGCTCCCCTGGTAGTCGATCCAGCCGTCCTCTTCCAACCGCATCGATTCGGCCGTGATCTCCATCGGCTTTCCCTGCCCGTAAACAGTGCTGCGGACCTGCTCGCGAGCCTCGAGCTGGTTGCTGAAACGCTGCAAGAGAAAGACCTTCGCCGAAGTCGTGACAGTTTCACCGGACTGCTGGTCGGACCGGGTCAGACGAGGCTGCCCCCCTTCGACCCTTATCCAGTCCGTGGCGGGGTCCAGGACGGCTCCCTGGCCGGTCAAGACCGTTGTCGAATCCCCGACCTGGTCGCGCAAGCGGAACTCTCCTTCCTGCCGCGCCTCCGCCAGCAGCCCGTCACGATAACGCAAGGTCAGCTCCCGCGACTCACTGACACGCCGCCGCCCGGCCTCCTCGCTGGACACCCGAACACCCGGCCCAGCCTGGACCTCCTCTGGTCGGCCAGCTGCGAATCGAGCCGTCAGCGAAGGCGCTTCGAGCCGGGTGGTCTCGCCTCCAGAGACGCTGGTGACCGAGCACTGGCGAGGGCAGAAGAGGCGGGACAGCAGGCCCTCCTGGAAATCCAGCTCCAGCTGGCTGGGGGTCGACAGGCGTCGCTGGCCCTCCGCGAATGGAGCCACCACTTCCACTTGACGCTCCGCCAGAATCGAACTCGGCCGCTCCTGGGAATCCAATCCGATCGTGAGCCGGTGACTCTGCAGGCGCTCACCTCCAGCGCCGACAGCCCGAACGTCTCCAGTCAGCTCCAGCCGCCGCAGCGTCTCCTGCTGGTCGAACTGCCCCTGAAGCTGGTCGGAACGAAGTTCCTGCAGCTGCTTGCCGGGAGAGCGCAAGACGACGTCTTGGTTGGCCGAGAAGCGATCGAGTCGCCAGGCGGCGGGATCCTCCCGTGAGGCGCCGGGCAGCACGCGCAGCCGCCGGGCCAGCAATAGCCGCACCGCGCCGGCTTCGCTCTGTTCGAAGGAGGCGTTTCGCTCCCCGTTTCCGAGGACTTCGAACGAAGAGAGCAGCCCGGACTGCGAGTCGAACTCGAAGTCGATTCGATCGCCCGAGAAGCTACGTCGCGGGGGAGTCTGGAGCCGGGCGTCGCCTCGAGCCGAAAGCCTTCGAACTCTCCGCTGTGCATCCAGGTCGATGTCCAACCGGGACGACTCGAGCTGATGCAGGGGATGCCGCAGGCGCGCGCCTCCCGAGAGCTGCAGGGTGCCCCGGACCAGGTCGTAGACCGCGCGGCTGCTGCGGGCTTCCGTCAGGGACCCCGTTGGCACCTGCAGCTCGAAGTGCTCGAGGATCTCCAGCCGCCTGAGCGCCGTGAAGTAGCGGAGGGCGCCTCCCTGCCCCCGGGCGTCCCCTCTTCGAAAGCGAAAACGCTGATCGATGTCGATGCGCTGCGCTGCCAGGTCCGCCGAAAGGCGATCGGAGAATATCTCGGTCTGGTCCGCCAGCCGAATCTGTACGGAATCCTGAAATTGAATCTGCCTGGTGTCCAGGCCGTAGACCGCCTGGCTCCCGCGAATCCAGTCGGTCGGATTCCCCTGGGGGTCGAAGAAAATCAGCTCCACCTGCTCCAGCCGGTGTTCACCCTGCGCCGTCAACGTGTCCGATTCGGCTCTGACTCGAAACAGCAGGTCGCCGTCCCGAAATTCCTCATGCTCGAAATCCATGCTACGGCGCGAAACATCCTCGGTGAGCAGGTCGTGTTCCGAGGCGGCGACCTCTTCCTGCTGCCTTCCCAAAAAGTTGCGGGCGATGACAACCGCCGCCAGCAGGAGCACCAGCAGCAGGAGAATCTTGGCGATGCGTTGAACTTTGAGCGTTTTCACAACCGTTTCTGCGCCGGGGCCGTGGGGCCCGGGACTTCCGGAACCTGCAAACTCAACCCATTCAATTCTACCCTCGCCTCGAGACAGCAACAAATCCAAACCGTGTTCGGCGACCGTAAAGGCAAGCCATCGCGCGTCGAGAAGAGTCCCAGGCACCTCTTTTTTTGTTTCGGTTTCGAAGCTCTCATTTCCCTGAACCCGAGAACCCAGCCTTGGTTCCGTGATCACCCACGCAGGTTCAGAGGTGGATGGTCAGGCTTGCGGTTTGGCCGCGAGGTAGCGATTCGGTACGTTCTGGAGCGGGGGCGAGGGGCGGCCGGCGGCCTTCAAG
>JBFKLX010000063.1:0-24985 GCA_041630155.1 Acidobacteriota bacterium | reverse complement strand
TTCCCATCGTGGAGCGAGTCCGATATCTTGCAGTCGTCTCGGTGGTCTTCTCGCTGCTGGGGGCCGCCCTGATGACGGTCATCGGCGCCGCTAGGACGATCAAATCATTCCAAATCTATTTTCTCGGCGCGCCTGTTCACCGCACGCCGACTGCGGCTCCTCTTCTCGACACCTCCGATTACACTCTGATCGCTGTCGTGGAGTCCATCGACGCCTTCCTGATCGGCATTGCACTCATGATCTTCGCGATGGGCGTTCACAGCCTCTTCATTCGTGAGGTTCACCTGCCCGGGAACTGGCTGCGGATCAACAGCATCGGACGTTTGAAGCAGGTGATCATGGAGGTGGTCATGGTGGTGCTGACGGTGCTGTTTCTGAGAGCCCTGTTCCTGCGGCAGGATCTCGGTTGGCAGCTTCTGGTCGTCCCCGTTTCCGTCGCGCTCTTCGCTGTCGCGATCAAACTCGTCGACTGGCGATCACCTGAATGATGTGTGCAGGGATCGTGGCCAGCGGCGAGACTTCTCCTGTGGACCCCGTGTCCTGGTGCGGTCCGCTTTCTGAACCACAAGCTCACAGAGACGTGGGGCGCCTCGGAAGTGGGGACCGTGGGGCACCTCGGAAGTGGGGACAGGGCAATCTTTTGGGGATGCAAGGGGCCGCCCTCGAAGCCCGGGACAAGGGGGCTGGGGACAGGGCGCCTCGGCAAGACTAGCGAGCCAGGGAAATCTTCTTGCATAATGGGATGGTGTTTGAAGAGCGATGCCAGCGCTCCGGCCCAGTGCCGAGTCTTGGCAGGCATCGCTGCCCACTCCAGGAGAATCATCGAATGAAAGTGTCGAGTTTCCTGCTGATCTGGAGCTTCAGCTTCGTCTTCTCGCCGGCTCAGAAAATCGAAGTGGACTATCAGAAGACAGTCGACTTCTCTCGATACGAGACGTATGCCTGGGCCGAACTCGAGAGAATTCCCATCATCCGTGCCGAAAGCGGAACCGAAGAGGTGCTGTCCGACCGGGAATTGGATGAGCTGATCCGGCGTCTGGTGGAAGGGCAGTTGGCCAAGAAAGGGTTTCGAAAGGCCCAGGGAGAGACACCGGATTTCCTGGTCAGCTATCTGGCGGCAGCCCGGTACGACTTCACATCGCGGGGCATCGACGCCGGAGCTTCGGGTTATCCCGGGCTCCCGGATGGTCACTGGAGGCCCTTTTACGATCAGCCCGATTCCCGTTCTTACGCTCTGATTCGCCTGGGAACGCTGGCCATTGACGTTGTCGACACCGAATCCAAAGTCCTGGCGTGGAGAGGAACGGCCGAGCAGACCTTCGACAGGCCCGAGCAGATTCCAAAGAAGCTCGACAAGGTGGTCAAGAAGATCATCAAGAAGTTTCCTCCCAAGTAGGCGGTTCGAGCCTCCTCGGCCAGGCGCTGAGCCGCGAGCCCTTCGGCCTAGGGCCGAATTGAAGCCATCGACTGAGCAGGGAGCTCGGAGCCCGCCCCTGAAGAGGACCTGGGAGCGCTCACATGCTCTGCAGTCTGCCTTGCCTGTTACTACTCGGCTTTTCATTGTTCGGCGAAGGGGAAGCGTTCAGGCGGTTCAGCCTGTCTCCGCATCCCACAGTGGGCGCTGCTTTTCTGGTAGACTTTCCTCCTACAACTTCTTCTGCATAGGCCTTGACGGCGCAACTGTGCAGCGGGCCGGACTCGAGCCTGCTACCGCAAAGCCGGAGAATTGGGACTGCGATTCGGGATCGAGAGAATAGGACGTCAAAGTCGAATGATTTCAATGAAAAGAACGTTATTACTCTTCACGTGTGGCGCCCTGCTGGTTTCCGGCTCCCGCGCCGGGGCTCAGGTCGGTGAAAGCCAGCCGGAAGGCCCAGCCACCAAGATCGACCGGATTCTGAGAGAGATGAGCGGCTTTCTGACCAGTGCCCGGAGCTTCGGCTTCACCGTGCACGAACTGGTGGACGAAGTGGAGGAGGGCCGGCGAATCCAGTATGCCAATACACGATCCGTGGTGGTCCGACGCCCCGACCGCATTGCGGGCGAGGCCAAAGGCGACCTGCTCAATCGTGCCTTCTGGTACGACGGCAAGAGCTTCACTCTGCTGGACCGGGAATACAATTCCTATTTTCAGGGGCCGGCTCCCGACAGCATCGATTCCCTCTTGGATCGAATTGCGGAACAGTTCGAGGTCGTCCTGCCCCTGGGCGAGATGCTCTCCCAGGACATCTACAAGACCGTGACCGAGAGGATACTGTACGCCGAATATGTCGGCTTGCATCAGGTCCGGGGCGTGGACTGCCATCACCTGGTCTTCACGCAGGAGGATCTCGACTGGCAGCTGTGGGTCGAAGCCAGCAGCACACCAGTGCCGCGCAAGCTGGTCATCGCCTACAAGCAGGAACCGGGCGTTCCTCAATACACTGCGGTCATTTCGAGCTGGGATTTCACCATCGAGACCCCGGACGAACTGTTCCAAGTGGCCCTTCCCGAAGGTGCGCGGAAGATCGATCTGAACCCGGAATCGATCCAGAAGTGAAGAACCGAAAATCAGCCGGGATTGGAAATGACTCTCCTTGGAGGGGCACGATGCAGACCAAGAGATGGCTTCCTTTCATCATCCTCGTTTTGGCCACGGCTTTCCTCGCAGAACTGAGCCGTGACCTCCTGGCCCAGAGACGCGGGGGTCTCAACCGGGGCTCGACGAGCCGCTACAGAGGTGGTGGTAACTTCAACCGTGGCTCCATCAACTCGTATTCCCGGGCTGGCAGCAGGGGTTCCCGCGAGAACCCGTTCGCCAACCTCCAACCCCGCTCGAGCGGCACCCAGTTCGACCAACGGGACCGAAACGCGGCTCAGCGCCAGCAGGTGAGCCGGGATCAGCTGCGACAGGACGGGACGACCAGCCGGGACCTGCGTGGGGGCGGCAATGTCACCTCGACGAAAACCACCAGCGGAGACACGGGCGCAAGAAACACCACGGTGACGACTGGTGACGGGAGAACCGCCACTGGAACTCGCACGACGCAACGGAGCGGTGATGAAATCAAGACTGAGTCGAACATTCGAAGCAGTACCGGAGCTTCGCGCCAGGCCAAGACCGAGGTCGAGTTTGACGATGGAAGAATCGACAAGGTCAAACGTGACGTAGAGACCCGGGACCGGTCCGGCTTCGAGACCGAGCGTGGGCTCGAGGCCGAGCGCAAAGACGGCTATGTCGAATACGAAAGGAAATACCAGGACAGCGCCGGCCGCGACGTCAAGGCCGAGGGTGTCGCCTGGCGGGGTCCGGGCGGCCAGATCTACAGCGCCGGAGTCGCGGATACCAAGTACTGGGGCGACGTCGGCTACGGGCGGACCGCAGGCCGTTACGGCCGCGCGGCCGCAGCCTACGGGCCCTACGGGGGCTGGCTGTACACCAGCGTCCCGCCCGGCGGGCAAAGGGTGACCTGGTACGGGCGCTCCGTCTATTACTCCGGTTACTATTACTACTATCCCTACTACTGGGCTGGAGCCTACTACTACTACCCCTGGTACCCCCCTTACGGGGCCTACTACTCGGGACTGCCGACCGGGTGCATCACGATCAACCTCGCCGGCGGCAACTACTACTCCCATGACCACGTCTACTACAAGGAGACGGTCAAAGAGGGGAAGGTGGCTTACGAAGTCGTTGCCGCACCGTCGGGCGCCAAGGTAACCGAGCTGCCAGCGGGCCAAGCCACCATCACGGTGGGTGACCAGAAATTCCACTACTACCACAACACCTTTTACCGACGCGTCCAGCAGAACGACCAGTGGGTCTTCGTCGTGATTGAGCAGCCGGCTGGAATCGCAACCCTCGAGAAGCTCCCGGCCGACTTCGAGCCTGTGCCTGTGGACGAGGTCACCTACTTCAAGGCTGACGACAAGTTCTACCTCCCTTATCTCAACAAGGAGCAGGAGGTTTATCTCCTGGTCGATCAACCCAACGCGCCCAAGGTCGACCCCGCCGCGGCCCAGAAACCGGCCGCTGCAAGCAGCGCTCCCCTACAGGCTGCCCTGACCCTCCCCGAGGGGACCTCGATCGCGGTACGGACGGCAGGCGACCTGAGCTCAGACGAGAACAGCACGGGCGACCACTATGTGGCCTACCTCGAGTCCGATCTCAAGCTGGGTGATGTGATCGTGGTCTCTCGCGGAAGCCGAGTCCACGGACGTCTGGTCGACGTCGAGAAGGGCGGCACAGTGTCAGGGAAGTCGGTATTGAAGCTCGAGCTCACCGACATCGTCGTCAATGAGCAGATCCTGCCGATCTCAACGATTCCCTACGAGGTGGACGGCAAGTCGGCGGCCACGCTCAAACAGATCGGCGGGTCCGCCGGCGTGGGCGCACTCATTGGCGCCGTCGCCGGTGGCGGAAAGGGGGCCGCCATTGGAGCCGCAGTCGGAGCCGGAGCTGGAACGGCGCTGGCTGCCGCCACGCCCGGAGAGCAGGTGAAGATTCCTGCGCAAACCCTGTTGGACTTCGAGTTGGATCGGCCTCTGACCGTTCGGGCCACTACCGCCCAATCCGAGTGAGCGCCGGAATCTGAGTGTCGGCGCGAGGCGCCGGGATCGTTCCCACCAACCCTGGGCCACTGCCCAAAATCCCTTCTCGGGGGGTGGAGGTCACCACATCGCCTGAACGATGATGATCGCGAAAACGGCCGGGAACAGCCAGCGAGCGGTCCGGTCGATTCGAACAGCGAGCTCTTCCTTCCCCCCTTGTCCAAGTGCCCCCGTGGCGATCGCCTCCACCAGCGCGAGAAAGACGAGCAGCGAAGACCACAAGACGAATGAATCGGCCCGGGTCGCATAAGAGATCCGGGGCAGAAGGTTGGACAGGTAGAATTGGTGAGCGATCAGAGTCAACATCGAGGTCGCTGCCAGTCCGACCTGGGGCGCCAGCAGATTGGGAGGCAACCAGAAGACAGCCCAGGACATGAACACGATCAGCATCAGCGGGGCAAACAGCTTGCGAAGGTAGAAAGACCCATCCCGTCGCGCCTCGATGAGAAACTCGAATCGATCATAGTCGGCTTTCCGCAACTCGCCCCGGGTTCGGGTGACGCGGGCGCCGATCGAATCGATCTCCCAGCCGGCAACCGTCAGCTCGTCCCGTCTGGCGATCAGCTCCTTCAATTCGAACAATTGCAGCTCCCCCACTCCCGAGAAAAGAGGTTCGAGCACAATGGTGAGAAGCTGGGTGTCGAACGGGAAATCCCGAAGGTCGAATGGCGTCGAGACCTCCATCAACAACCGCTGAGCGTCGATGATCACTCCCTGAGCGTCGATCGCAGTGATTTCTCGATGGAACTTCTGCACGCTCCTGGAGTTCTGGAATTCGAGAACCGGCTTCCACAAATCCTCGAAAGAGAGTGGGCACAACGAGTAGGAGTCACCTCGAGCGGCGTCGGCCAGGCGATGGTCCCGCCACCGGAGAACGAAAGTGATGTCTGCAGTCAGTGTCTGCCGAACGTCATCAATGCTGGACAGGTCTCGGAGGAAGACGCCGACCGCCACCGGAGTGGCCGTGCCTCGCGGATCGGGTCTCTCCAACGAGAGCAGTTCCCCCGTGGGGCAGATCGCCGAGACACCACTCGAGAGCTTCTCCAGTCCCAGTTGTCCTTCCATCGTGTCCTGCGCTGGAAGCGAGGAGAAGAGTGCGAGGAGAACCAGCGTCCCAATGGATCGAGGAAGAACACGGGCAGATGCGCCCGCAGCGGTCAGGATGGAGGGAGCATCGCTGCTAGAAACTCCAACCGACGGACGTCGTGATGCCAAAGTCGTTTTTCCCAACGTCGGCCGCCGGAGGATCGCTGTCGTAGTTGTCGAAGAGGCTGACGCTCCAGAAGAAGTCTTTGAAGAGCTCATATTTGATTCTTGTTTCGAGGTCGATTCGAACACGACCGGGCCGGGTCAGGCTCGGGAACACCAACAGGCGGGTCGAAATATCGGTCTCCGGGTCGTCGAAGACGAACAGGGCGTAGTCCACCCCCCAGAGCGCTTCGACATTGCTACTCGCCGTTTCGCCACTGAACCGCTCGCGGCTGAAAACGACGCCTCCAACGCTGGAGAGAATCGTGCGGTTGTTCTGCACCAGCCTTCTACCCAGACCTCCTCCCGTGACGGACCGAAAGTCCAAGGCCAGCTCGTCGTTTTGAGAGAATTGCCCCACCACGGCGCCGAACCACCGCTCCCGGAATGATTGTTGCCATTGGAGCCCCAGCACGTTTCGGGTGCTACTGCCGCTGGTTCCCTCCTGGTTGCTGAACGACGAGCTGTAGGTCGCCTGTGCGAACCGCCTGCGAGCGCGCCAGCTGACTTCCGCGTCCAGTGTCAAGTTGCGCAGGCGATTGGCCCGCTGGACGTTCAACCCGACGGACACCGACCCGTCCAGGCGATCCAGGAATGTGTCCTGAATCGGGGTCATCTCCACGACCGACGGCTGATCCAGCACAGCCGACGAGTCCTCGCCGATCACCCGTATGGTCTGCAGCTCTCCCGCCGGCTCGATGGAGCCGAAGAACCGCTCACCGCTCTCCGTCTCGACTACGAATGAATACTGGCTCGTGATCCGTTGGATGTCTAGCCAGTCGATCGAGACGGTCCCCATGGAGTCAGTGCTGAGGGTCAGCTTACCGCGTTCGAGCTTCTTGATCTCTCCCGTGACTTTGTCACCATTCTCGAGGATGATGATGTCCGTTTTGCCGCGGGCGTAGATAGGCCCCTGACAGAGCAAAAAGCTTGAGACAATCAGAAGTCCCGCCCAGGGGCACCCACGTCCAGTTGGGATCATCTTCACAATCGGGCGGCTGGAGTGCCGGCAGTCTCCGCCCTGAGCCTCAGTGGCGGCGCCGGACGTTGAAGAGCTGGAAGGGCTGAATCCCGTAGCTCTCTATATCCAGATGCCCGTCCTCCGTGAATTTCGCTCGGGCGGCCAGAATCACCGTCCCCTGGCCTTTGCCCTCTTCGTCGACCAACAGTTGCACGAAGCTGAAAGGATAGTCGGTGCTTCGCGACGAAGCATACAGCTCCCCAAAAGTCAGATTGCGGGCCGTCACCAAGGTAACGAGCCTGCCATGGTCCGTGTCCTTCTCGCGGACCACGGCCAGGTCGGTGCCGAGAAAGCCGCTGGGCGCGATTCTCCCCAACCCCTTCACTTTCTCGAGCCGCTTGCGGAGTGGGCCGCTGTATCCGCGGTCGCCGCCCTCGGAGATCAGCGCGAGATACTCTTTGACCTCGTCGTCGGAGGTATGTCCAGTGATCCGGATGGTCACGGGAATGGACCGCGCTCCGACCGCCCCTCGTATTCCAACCATGGTGGCTTCATAAATCGTAGGCTTCTGCTTCTTCTGCTTCTGCTTCTTTTCCTGGAGGGCGAAGGCCCCCGACGTGAAGCCGCCCAGCAGAAGCACCCAGATCAGCCCAAGCGTCGTCTTGCTCGTCCAATTCTTCATTTTCCGATTCTCCTTTTCCATGATGAAGAGTGGAGTTGCACGTGAGGAGCCAATCCTGGAGCGGGGATCCAAAGAATTCGTTGATTTCCACCCATCTCCAAGTGATCATACGATTTGTGCGGCTCGTCGGGTACTCGCGTCCTCCCATCCGACTTGCCCCGTTGCCCCAAGATATTGCGGCCTGCCCAACATTTGGTGGGTGCGGCGCGGACCCCGCATATCCGACGTAGAGACGGATCGCGTGCCCACACACAATACCGACCCGAACAACCGTGTCTCAACCTTCTTCGAGAGGTCCCGCCTTGGAGTCTGGGCCGATCCGGCTCTATTGGGGGCGCTGAATCCCCAACTTCTTCATTCGATATTCCAGGGTCGAGGGCTTCATCTCGAGTACCTGGGCTGCTCCGCCTTTACCGCGTACTCGCCATCGGGTGAGTTCCAGCACTTTGAGCAGATGCGTTCTCTCTACGTCTTTGAGGGTCATACTCGTTGGGGAGGGGCCGGTGCCAGAGGCGGGCGGCTGCACGGAGATTCGGAGCTTGTCACCACGGGCGAGGATCATGGCTCGCTCGATCAGGTTTCGCAACTCGCGCACGTTGCCCGGCCAGGAGTAATCTGCCAGTCTCTCGAGGTCGTCTCGCGAGATCGTCTCCACTGACTTGCCCATCGATTCGTTGAAATCCTGGACGAAGGCACGAACCAGCAGAGGAACGTCCTCGTAGCGCTCCCGCAGGGCAGGGATCGAGATCGGGAAAACGCTGAGCCGGTAATACAGATCCTCCCGAAACTCTCGATTCTTGATCGCCTCGTGCAGGTTCCGGTTGGTGGCGGCAATGATTCGTGCGTTTACGCGAATCGTTTTTGGGCTTCCCAAGCGTTCGAATTCGCCTGACTCGAGCACCCTCAAAAGCTTGACCTGGAGCTGCAGGGGAAGCTCTCCAATCTCGTCCAGAAAAATCGTCCCCTCGTCGGCCAACTCGAACCGGCCAATCGTCTTTGTGAGGGCACCGGTATAAGCACCTTTCTCACGCCCGAAGAGTTCGCTTTCGACCAGCTCGCTCGGCAAGGCGGCACAGTTGACTCGAACCATGGTCTTGCCCCGGCGGGGGCTGAGATTGTGGATGGCGCGAGCAAACAGCTCCTTGCCCGTCCCCGTTTCCCCTAGCAGGAGCACGGTTGTGTCCGTTTCGGCAACTTGTTCGACCTGCTTCAAAGCCGACCGGATGGCGGAACTCTTCCCGATGATCTCGTCGTGGCTGTGTCGCAGCTCGACCTCACGCCGAAGATAAATGTTCTCGGCTTTGAGCCGGGACGTCAAGTCGCTGATTCGCTCGAAAGCGTCGCTGAGTTCGAGATGTTTTTGTCGGCGGGCGAGAGCGCCTGCGAGGATCTCTCCGAGCAGTCGAAGCCTCAGGATTTGCTCCTCCGGCCATTCGATGAAGTGGGTGAGGCTCCCAAAGGCGATGGCTCCCACGACCTGGCCCTCGGCCCACAGCGGGATGACGGCGTTGGATTTCAGCCCGTCTCGCAACACCCCTTTGAGGTCCTTCTTGGCTTCCGCCGGAAAGTCATCCGGTATCCTCGGAATCACAATGACTTTGTTCTGGAGGATCTGCTCGTTGTACCAAGGGAAGGCATCGCTTCCGATTCCGGGGGGAAGAGTGTGAATCCCCGGGCGCGCGTAGGAATGCGTGGTCAACAAGCCGGTATCCGTCTGCTGAATCAGGGTGGACCGATCATATCCGAGAAGCTCCACCATCTCTTTCAACAACGCCTCGATCTGACTGTCGAGTGCGGCTGGCGAAAGTTTGCTGAGACGGGCTGAGATCTCCGCAAGTCCCTGCTCGAATCGCAGCCGTTCGAGGACTTCCCTCTCAGCCAGTTTCTCAATGCTGACATCGATGAATCGAAGCAAGGCTGCCCCGATCTTTGGACAGGCAACGACCTGCATCCGGAACCAGCGCTGGTCCTCGGAATCGCAGGGTTCGAGGTCTCTCTGGAAGCTGGTCTGGGTGCCCTCCAGGACGCTCCTGATCCCCTCGAGGGCTTCCTCAGCCTCTTGATTTCCGGCCTCCGCTTCTTCCCGGCAGATCTCCAGGTAATTGACACCAGACTCGATGGCCTTCGAGAGAGGAGGCAGGTAGGGTAACTGATCCCATTGCCCGCTGACCGTATCGATTACTCCCTCCCCGGTCAAAAGAGCCAGCGGGTCGCCGGAGGCTGAGAGTATCGCCTGGAGCAAGGGATCGGTTTTGAGCGAGCGGGAACTGGCCGAAATGTCGCCGAGAGGGTCCCGTTTTGTTTCTTCCGTAGGCATCAGGCTCCCCCAGACACCTGTCGCCCCCCGGCTCTCCCGCAACCGGGGATCACAGAAGATCCCCAGGATGCAGCCGTAATTCCCCAGGTGCCTGCGAACCGAAGGCCGCTCCAGGAGCCAGCTCGGGCTGTCGTTCACGCTTGTGACGCAAGTATAGCGCAGCTGTCCCTTGAATGTTGGAAAGGCCCGTGAACGCAGAACGGGGGACAAGGTTCGCGGCCCGATCGGCTGCCGAAGAGAGGGCTCCACGCGTCAAACGACGAAACGGGAGAGATGGGGTCTATCGCGGTCGGCGGGCTGGACCCTGATCCCGGCTCTCTGCGGTCGACCGCCGGCATTGCACAGGCGCTTTACCCGGTGGAGTCCAGCAGGAGCTTTGAATGAGAAATGTCGAGCGCCCGAGGCAATCCGATCGTGAACGTCAATCCCCACGCAAGATCGGTGAGACCGATGAACCAGGCTGGCCATCCGATCACGTCGGGGCCGACGGTCAGCAGCAGCGCCGCAGCGATGTACCTCAAAAACGCTTCCCAGTAGACGAGCGGCGCCCGTCGCGGCAAATCGCGGGAGGCCATCACCAGAACCACGCCAGTGTATGAGAGAAAGGCGAACAGCAACCAACCCCAGAACGGATGCGGAATCCGCATTCCGATGGCGCCGTGGAGAGCGGGCGAGAGAAGCCCGGCGCCCAGCAACAGATTCCACAGGCCCGCCAGGAACACGATTCTCTTCATGGCATTCCTTCCGACCGGATTCGATCGCATGGCGGGGCGTCGCTCCCGTCCAGGGTCCCTCTCATCGGTTCGACTCCGACGGGGAAATGATTTCCAGTCCGTCTTCATATATGTCGCGAGAGTAGAAGAACAGCTGCTTCACTTTCTGAGCACCCAGGGCGCGGATCAACTCAGAGGCCAGACAGTACTGGGCGAGAAATACCAACAGCCACAGCTGGAGCCCCCAGAAGTGCGGCCAGACGATCTCCTCGACGAGCGCGTTGAGCGTCTCGGCCAGCCCCCCGTGTTTCCCGATGAGTGGAATCAGCTCTTCGAGAAAACGGAAGAGCAGTGCAAACGACCAGTAGAAGCCTGTCTTCCAGAGGATGTTGTAGACCAAGGGCCGACGCCGGAACAAGTCGACGAAAGGGAGCTTGTCCACGATCAGAATCACCTTGGAGACGAACAGAGCGCCAACCGTTGCGATTGCCACCGTGGCCGGCTCGACACCGTACTCCAGCCTCATCAACCTCGCACTCAAGGCGACAATGTGAAAAGCGATGATGAAAAAGAGAGTGGGGACGATGGCCTCTCGGATCTCCTCGACGATCCTGGTCAGGATGTTTCGCATGTTTTCCCCTCCCTCACGCGGAAGAGTCCGGTTGGCCCGAATTCCTCACGAGGGGTCGTCGCGAGGCGTCGGAAGCGCCACGTCGTGAGGCGTCGCGACTGAGGGCCCCGGGGTCGTACTGGTCGAAAAACCCAAGAATGCGGGTAGAGTCACCCGGGTCGAACGGCCGGCCCGGTGAAGTGCCCGAGACGGCCGATTCGAGACGCCAATTCCCGTCTAATGGCCGGGGTTCTTTCCCATGTTCTTCATGATTTCTTCGACGGCTCGCCGGATACTCAGTGAGGTGGCTGCCTGTCGGGGCGGGTAGTCCACCAGGGTCTGCAGGTGCTGCCTGATAATCCCTTGCGCCGGGATCATGGTCCACATCTTCCGCGCCATGAAGAGGCGGCCGATGTAACCCCATTCCTCAGATTCGGGATCGATGCGCTCCATCGGGTCCATGCGCAGATTGAACAGGTAGGGAACCGAAGGATAGATGAGCTGATCCCACCACAGCCCCTTCGCTTTCACCCCGAATTTCATCTTCCAGTCCCCGACCCACAGGCCGGTCAGGTTGGACTCGTCGTAGTAGAAGTACTGGTTTCGGGCCGACCGGTCGGTCTTGCCCAGCCAGTGATCGAGGTTGTTGTAGCCGTCCAGGTGCACCTTGTAGGTCGTGCCCCCCATGTCATAGCCGGCCAGCAGCTTTTCCTTCAGATCCGGAAGACCGGCGGCCGCGGCCAGCGTGGCGTAGAGGTCCTCATGGTTCTGGATGCCGTTCGAGACGCGACCGGCAGGGATCTTGCCGGGCCAGCGGGCCACTATCGGCACCCGAACGCCGCCTTCCCAGGTGGTGCCCTTCTCGCCGCGGAACGGTGAGTATCCAGCGTCCGGCCAGAAGAGCAGCTCGTAGCCGTTGTCGGTGGTGTGGATCACGATCGTGTTGTCGGCGATACCGAGGTCGTCCAGCTTGCTCAGCAGCCGGCCGACATGATCGTCGTGCTGCAGCATGCCGGCGCGGTGAATGTCCTCCTCGGGGCGCCCTTCTGCCACCGCCTTCTCGATGTATTCGTCAGGGACGTGCGTCCAGATGTGCATCCGAGTGGCATTGAACCAGACGAAGAACGGCTGGTTCGAATCGACGGAACGGTCTATGAAACCCTCGGCTTTCTCGAGAATCTCCTCGTCCACCGTCTTCATGCGCTCCCGCGTCAGCTTGCCCGTGTCATCGCACCGCTGCTTGCCCATCCGTCCGAATTTCGGGTCCTCCGTCGGGTCGTCCACATCGGTCGCCCAGCAGTGCAGGACGCCGCGCGGGCCAAAGCGCTGCATGAATTCAGGATTCCTGCGGCCGGGGTAGTCGAGCTGCTCCGGCTCTTCCTCGGCGTTGAGGTGATAGAGGTTGCCGAAGAACTCGTCGAAGCCGTGCACCGTGGGCAGGAACTCGTTGCGGTCGCCCAGGTGGTTCTTGCCGAATTGGCCGGTTGCGTAACCCAACGGCTTCAGCACCTCGGCCAGCGTCGGGTCCTCCTTCTGCAGCCCCAGCGGAGAACCGGGGATACCGATGGTGGTCAACCCCGTGCGGATGGGCAACTGACCGGTGATGAAGGCCGCCCGCCCCGCCGTGCAGCTGGGCTGCGCGTAGTGATCGGTGAACAGAATCCCTTCCCTGGCAATGCGATCGATGTTGGGCGTGTTTCCCATCATCCCGTGCGAGTAGGCGCCAATATCCCACACCCCGAGGTCGTCACCAAAGATCACCAGGATGTTGGGCTTCTGGTCTTGCGCGCTGATCGACGCGACGGCGAAGATCAGGCACCCGGCCAGGAGCCCAAGCTTTCGGGCAGCTGTAGCTTTCAACATTCACTCATCTCCTTGTTAGAATTCACTTTCCGCCTTGCGACCCGGAAACTGGGGGCATTTCTCGTGCCAAAGTTTCTCCACTCGCCGGAAGTACGTACAAACATCTGAAAAGTAAAGGTTTCTCGGAAGGCTTGCGAGCGGTTCAGTGACCTCGCAGGCTGAAGCCGCCCCAAACCTCTGGGTCGGCCCCAACATGTTGGGCCGAGCCGAGATCCCCCTCCCGGGGCCGCCGACCCTTCAACGGTCACTCAACATTCGCCGAATCTGCTCCTCCATCTGGGCGAGACGGGGATTCGGCCCCTGCTGCCGGCGGAGCTTCTCGAGGGACTCGAGGGCGCGATTCCAATCCTGCTGCTGCATGTAGAAAACGACGAGAGCATAGAGGATCTCGCCGTCTTCCGGGTCGATTCGGCTGGCCCCGCGCAGGGCCTGTTCGGCCTCGGCCCGTCGTCCGAGTTGCTGCAGGGCGAGGCCGTAATTGTAGTGAACGCGCGCGCGCTCGGGCATCAGCCGGGCGGCTCTACCGAGACTGTCTGCGGCCTCTTCGAGTTTCCCCATCTCGGCCAGCAGGAGACCCAGGTTGTAGTAGAGCTCACCCTGTTCTCCAGCCCTTTCGACGGCCTGCCTCAGGGCCTGTTCGGCCTCTTCGTTGCGACCCAGTTGATTGAGAAGAGTGGCCAGGTTGACGAGAGCCGGAGTGAAGCCGGCGTCCCGCTCAATGGCCCGGCGAAAAGCTCGCTCGGCGTCGGCCGGCCGGCCCTGATCCAGGTATACCACGCCCTGGTTGAGATGGGCCCAGGGGGTGTCCGCCATCGCCAGCTGTGCGGTTTCGAACTCCTCGAGCGCGGCACGCAGCTTCCGCTGCTGGTCGGGCCGCATGGACTCGGCGGGGACCGAGGCCAGAACCCGGGCTGCTTCCAGTCGCACGCGGCGAGCGGGGTCCTCCAGCAGAGGGGCCACCATTTCCAGGCGTTGGTCGGGCTCCAGGCGATCCAAGGCTGCGACCGCAGCGACGCGCACCATGGCGTCCTGGTCTCGAGTCGAGGCGATCACTGCCTCCAGGCCTTGCCGACCGTATCTGCGAAGGAGCTCGAGCCCCGTCGCACGGACAATGGCTGGTTGCTGGAGATCTCCTGTCAGCTTCGACAGCGCCTCTCCAGCCGCCGGCTCTCCGCTGCGGCCGGCCGCGATCACTTCACCGTAGTGAGGCTGGGCGGCACGCGCGGGTCCATACCAGTCGACGACTCGGCTTTGCGCCCACTGTGACGAGCGGTTCGAGTGGCAGCCGTTGCAGGCGTTTGGGGTTCCCAGTTTCAGCGAGAGGTCGGGGCGCGGAACTCGAAAGCTGTGATCGCGGCGCGGATCCACCACCATGTACGTCCGCTCGGGCATGTGGCAGCTGACGCAGCGAGCCGCTTCCGAATCGACGGGATGGAAATGATGCTCGGGGGACTCGTAGTCCCCCGGTTTCAAAGTCGGGAAGTCCTCGATGAGCCCGGCCTGGTGGCAGCGCGTGCACAAGGCATCCCCGTCAAGCCGCGGCTGGAGGGTGTGAGGGTCGTGGCAATCGGTGCAGCGAACACCCTTGTCGAACATCTTGCTCTGCAGAAAAGACCCATAGACGTACACCTCGTCCAGGATCTGGCCGTCCGGGTAGTAGAGACCCTCGCTCAGAGTGGCAACTCTGAAGTGATCCTCCAGCGGCCCCGTGTGCCGCCAGGTGTGGGTGATTCGCGAACGGCGAGAGTGGCAGGGAGCGCAGGCCTCGACCTCGTAGCGGGAACTGTTCCCGGCGAAATCCACCACCAGGCCGTAGTCCGCGTCAGGAGAACTCTCCCCCGCTTGATGCTCGAGCGCCCACTGGACGTGCCGTTCACCCGGACCATGACAAGCCTGACATCCGACATCGATCTCGTGATACACCGTGTCGTAGCCATCCGTCTCGGGGCTGTAGTTCTTCTCGAGATTGGTGGTGTGGCACTCGGCGCACATCAGATTCCAGTTCTGATAACGTCCCGTCCAGTGCAGCGGGTCATCGGGTTCGATTCTCTCGTTGGGATAGAGGTGGAACCAGCGCCCGGTGCGGGTGTCCCAAGCCACCGTCAGACACTGCAGGCGTCCGCCGGGGAACTCAATCAGGTACTGCTGCAGGGGATCGACCCCAAAGGTGAACTTGATTGCGAAGTCGGCCAACTTCCCGTCCGGTCCCTCGGTGTTGACGTAGAATCGGCCGTTTTGCTCGTAAAAACGAGTGGTCACGCCAAAGTGGGTGAAGCTGGACCCTTCGAAATCTCCCAGCACGGTGTCCGCGCTCGCCACCTGCATGGCCAGGTCATGGTGGGAGCCCAGCCACTGCTGGTGCTGCACCTGATGGCAGTCGGCACAAAGCTGGCTGTCCACGAACGCCACCTCCCCGGGGAGTGTGCCGGCTGGTGAAGTCTCCTGCGGTGAGAGGCAGCCCCACAGGAGAGTGGACAGAGCGCTAGAGATGAACCACAGTTGCCAGCCATTCCTGGGCGTCCGAAGTCTCAACCAATTCCCGATCAGCGTCATGGAAAAACACCTCATTGTTCCCGAGTGCGATCTCCCCGCCCTCGGCATTCTTGGCGTCGCTGCTACTATTGAAATATTACGCGATCGGGCCTGAGTCGGGGCGCCGAGCCGGCGTCACCGATGGCACCCGGTTAGACAGCGCATCCCCGAGGTACGACGCTAGAAGCGAAGGCTGATGCCGAGCAGGAAACCTTGCTGGGCCACATCGTAGAGAAAACCGTCTTTCTCGTAATCGACATCGAGATAACGATACCCCAACACCGAATGGATGCTCTTGCTCAGACGAAAACTCACGCCCCCATAGGCTTGCCAGGTGAAATCGGAGCTGGCTCCAAAGCCGCCGATGTCGGCGACGGCTCTCAAGCCCACCCTCCGGGTCAAGGGGATGTCGAGGCTCGAGATGATCACGGGGTCGACCCAGGTCTCGCTCGAGACGATCCGCCGGTCGGCGATCTGTCCCGGGCCGATCTGAGCTCCGACGAGGAGAAGCTCTGTTTCCACGTTCCAGACCCTCAGCCCCGCGCCCAGATCGAGGTTCGCTTTGTCGCTTTGGACCACACGGTAAACGCCCGTGAAGGTCCCGATGAAGTTCTTGGTTTCCAGTTCGGCGTCCGAAAAGAAGGGGCCGGGAGTGGGACGGTCCAGGGAAAGCTTGGCGTAGACGATGTCCGACAAGAACCCGGCTCGCCCGACCTGGACTTTTCCGGTAATCATCAACGCGCCGTCCAGGTTCTCCAGAACGTCACCGAAACTGGCGTTGAATTCGACGGGGGGAAAGCCCGGCAAGGTCGCTACTTCACCGCCAAGGCCCGTGAGCCAGACATAGGGTGTCAGTTCGACAGTCCAGTCTTTCGACTGGGCCGACAGTGGCACTGATGATGCCGCCAGCAGCATGAGCGTCGGGAGGACGAAATTCAGGAAACGGGATTGCACGGAACAGGTGCCGGAAGCTGTGTCCTCGCCTGGGGGTCTGCATTTCAGAATCGTGATCATAGTTCAGGACCTCCGCAGGTTGCTCCGCGAGAGTGATTCCCACGAGCAGCCCGCTGTGGCGGATCCATCAAGATCGATGCCAAAGTCGCAGCAATCCCCCCCCAGGACGACCCAAGTCACTGCGAACGGGTACTTTATGAGAAGGTGAGCAGTAACCTGAGCCACCTTCTCGTCCCCCAGAATGCCGTGTAGGCCCCAACATGCCGGGTGAGGGTCCTGCGTCCGAGTAGGACTCCGCCTCCTGTCGTGATCCTCCCAGAAGCTGATTGCCGTTCACAGCCGCGATGCTCCCCTCTCGGGAGCCGGCGGCGGGTTCTCCAGGTGCAACCCAGGATTTCGTGGGCGCACCCGGCATTTGGGGCGGATGCCCTCACGCCGCGCAGAGTCCCCTGCCGTTCGATTTCTCCAAAATCTGTTTCTTTTCAAGAATTTGGATCGACCCCTGGCCCAGGAGCCCGGCGTTTGGCACGAATCGTGAGTAGGACCGAGGCGGCCGCTTTCTACACGCAACAGCTACGGGGTTCGATTTTGCTTATTGCAGCGTATCAATTCACACCTTCCGCGACCCGAAAAGCCGAATTCGTGCGGACCCTGCGGATCGTGGCCGCTTCGGCCCGCGGAAAACCAGGCTGTGTCGGGAGTTACATATATCAGGACATCGTCGAGCCCTATACGCTCCTCCTCTTCGAATACTGGGAGAACCGTCGGCTAATGGATCAGCACTTGCGCTCCGATCAGTTTCGCAAGGTGCTGGCCTTGATGGAGATGTCCTATCGGCGCCCTCTGGTGCAATTCCTAGAGGCTTCCGATCTCGGAGGCCTCGATTTGATCCAAGAGGTTCTTCGACCCGAGGCCTGAAGGCTGTCACGCCAGGAGCCAGAAGGGAACGTTGAACATGAATACGATTCGTGAGTCTTTCGGCCTGGGACGGGGCGTTCTCGCCTTGGTGGCTCTGACCCTCTGCGGCTCGAACGCCCACGGCCAGGAAGGGGACAGGGCAATCCAAGAGGTCCTGGATCGTCCCGTGGCCATTCGGACGGCCGATCTGAAAGAGATCCGTGAGAGTCGGATCCTGCGGGTCCTCACGACCTACAACAAGACCAACTTCTTCGTGGAAACGGGCCGGCCTCGCGGGTTCGAATACGAACTCATCAAGGAATACGAGAAATCTCTCAACGAGGGTATGCCCCGGGGCCAGCGCGTCACTGCGGTATTCGTTCCCGTGCCGAAGCTCGAACTCCTTTCCGCGCTCATCGAAGGAAAAGGAGACATCGTGGCGGCCGGATTGACGGTGACCCCAGAACGAGCAGCCCAGGTTGCCTTCACCGCCCCCTACCTCAGCAAGGTCTCTGAAATCCTGGTGACGCGGAAGGGCG
Source organism: Acidobacteriota bacterium (assembly GCA_041630155.1). Classification (GTDB taxonomy): domain Bacteria; phylum Acidobacteriota; class UBA6911; order RPQK01; family JANQFM01; genus JBFGHG01. Next base: position 7,079 of record JBFKLX010000063.1, on the reverse strand, counting down.
CCGAGATCAGCTCGCTGGAGCAGCTCGGTGGGAGGAAGGTGTACGTAGCGGCTGGAACGAGCTACGTCGATCATCTGCGAAAGCTCAACCAGGAGCTCCAGCGCAGCGGCAACACGCCCGCCGAGATCGTCGAAGTACCGAGTGCGCTGGAAACGGAAGATCTGTTGGAGTTGGTCAACGCCGGGATCATCGACCATACCTTCGCGGACCGGCATCTGGCCGAGGTCTGGTCCCGCGTCCTGGCAGACATCGTCCTGAGGCCCGACCTGACGATTCACGAGGGAGGGCAGATCGCCTGGGCCGTCAGGGCACAGAACCCCGATTTGCTGGCCAACCTCAATGCCTTCGTCAAGACCACTCGGCGCGGAACGCTGCTGGGAAACATCCTGTTCCGACGCTACTACCAGAGCGCGAAATGGGTCGGAAACCCGCTCACGAAAGAAGGGCGAGCCCGGCTGGATCGCTTCATCACCCTGTTCAAAAAATATGGAGACCGTTACGACCTCGACTGGCTTGCCCTGGCCGCCGTCGCCTATCAGGAATCCGGTTTCGACCCCAGCGTGAAGAGTGCGGCGGGTGCCGTCGGACTGATGCAGATCACGGCTCAGACGGCTGTCCAAGTCGGGATTTCCGACTTTGAAGAAGTGGAGAACAATATCCACGCCGGGGCCAAGTATCTCGCTTGGCTTCGAGACACCTTCTTTCTCGATCCCGAGATCGAGCGAGCCGCCCGGGTGGACTTCATCGTTGCTGCCTACAACGCCGGGCCAAGTCGGGTGGTTGGGCTTCGGAAACGGGCCGCTGAGATGGGTCTGGATCCCCGCAAGTGGTTTGGAAACGTCGAGCAGGTCGCCCTTCGGGACGTCGGCCGGGAGCCGGTTCAATACGTGGCCAATGTAAACAAGTACTACTTCGCCTTCAGTCTGTCCCGCCAGGCCCTGCTCGATAGGGCCAGAGAACTGGAGGCCCTGAAGGCCCAGGACCAGTCCTCGGGTTTTTGAGGACTCCACTACCCGAGTCAGGCGCCGGCGCCAGAGTCACTGCCCGGAGCGACGAGCATCGCGATCATGCGGCTCCGGGCAGTTCCGTCAGGTCAGCGGCAGGGGGCGAGCGCCTTGTCCCCTCTTTGCAGTGGCGAGCCGGGCGCCACCGGGATGTCGCCGTGACTGAGATGCAACCCGGCCGCGCCTTCGGGCACCTCGATCACGTTGGCTTGGCAGAGGTTGTTGGCCTCGTCGACGACCTTGGCCGTGACGTGACAGATCAGGACGTTGTCCCCGTTGGCCAGAGCCGGGAGCAGAAAGCCCGCCACCAGCAGTGTTGACAGAACGAGTGAGATTCGTTTTTCGTACATGTCTTCCTCCTTGTTTTGCGATTGTTGAAAAGCGTCTGGAAAACGACAGTTTCGTGGCTCTTCGCAAACCCCGCCGGCGGCAGCCGCCGGTTGAGGTTTCAGGCGCCCCGCTCGACCGGGGCCCCCACCAGGTTTCCCCACTCCGTCCAGGAGCCGTCGTAGTTGCGCACCCGTTCGAATCCCAGCAGGTACTTCAAGACGAACCAGCTATGACTGGAGCGCTCGCCGATCCGGCAGTAAGTGATGACGTCCTTGTCGGGAGTCACACCCTGGCGCTCGTAGAGAGCCTCGAGTTCGTCGAAGCTCTTGAAGGTTCCATCTTCCCGGCAGGCCTGGCTCCAGGGGATGTTCTTGGCGCCCGGGATGTGCCCACCCCGCTGGCAGGTCTCCGGCAGTCCCGGGGGAGCGAGAATTTTCCCCGAGAACTCGTCGGGCGACCGCACATCCACCAGGACAGCGTGCGAATTGCCGAACTCCTCCCGCACTTCGGGCAGGAAGGCCCGAATGGAGAGGTCGAGTCCGTTTGAACGGTACTCCGTCCGGGGACGGTTGGGGACCTCCTGGGTCATGGGTCGATCTTCGGCCACCCACTTGGCCCGGCCGCCGTCCATGATGCGAACGTCCCGGTGGCCGTATATCTTCAACTGCCAGTGGGCCCAGGCAGCGAACCAGTTGTGGTTGTCGCCGTAAAGCACGATCGTAGAGTCACGGGAGATTCCGCTGCTCGAGAGCAGGCCCTCGAGTTCCGGTTGCGAGAGAATGTCGCGCTGAACGGTGTCGCACAACTGGGTCTTCCAGTTCCAGCCGACCGCCCCGGGAATATGTCCCTGATCGTAAGCGGACGTGTCCACGTCCACTTCGACGATGGCGACCTCGGGATCATCCAGATGCTGCTGCAGCCAGGCGGTCGAGACGACCACCTCGGGTCGAGAATAGCTTGACACAAGGCACCTCCTTACGGTGTTTGGAAGCCAGCTCCCGCTCCTGGCGGGCGGCTGGCCCTTCGATTCTTCTCGCCCCAAACAGTAAGAGAAGCCGGCTCTGCCCGGCTAACACGGATGTAACGGAAAGGCGGTCCAGATGTAACCTTTCGGCTTTCTTGGGGGTGAGTTCAGCTTTCGCTGTCCCCGAACTGGGAGGGCCTGACACCAAACTGGCGGCGGAAACATCGAGCGAAGTAGGAGAGGTTGTTGAAGCCGACCTCAAAAGCCACTTCCGTGACGGTGTGTTTTTGTTCTTTCAGCAGTCGCGCGGCTGCCTGCAGACGTATGTGGCGAATGAACTCGCCCACCGCCTGGCCCGTCAGGGCCTTGATTTTTCGGTGCAGCTGCATGCGACTGAGCCGGAAATGAGCCGCGAAACTCTCGACCTTGAACTGGGAATCGGAGAGGTTGTCCTGAATGATCTGCAGGGCGCGTCTCAGGAAGAGTTCGTCGGTAGTGGTGATGGTGATCTCCCCGGGCTCCAGGGTGATCTGGCGTTTGAAGCGCTCCCGGAGCCGGTGCCGCGTTTCGATGAGGTTCCTGACCCGTGCCAGCAGCTCTCGGCTTGAAAACGGCTTGGTCAGGTAGTCGTCCGCCCCGTACTCGAGGCCCTCCACCCGGCTCTGCTCGTCGGCACGCGCGGTCAGCAGGATGATGGGGATATGGCTGCTTCTCTCGTCAGTTTTCAGCCGGCGGCAGAAATCGAAGCCGTCCATCCCGGGCATCACCACGTCGCTGACGACCAAGTCCGGGACGGTCCCAAAGGCCCGCTCGAGACCCTCCTCACCGTCGCCGGCCTCGAGGACTCGAAAGCCCGCACCCAGGGTCTCCCGAATGTAGGCGCGCATGTCGGGGTTGTCCTCCACCAGAAGCAGGACCGGCTGAACGCGATCCCCGGCCTGTGCGGTGTCGGCTGAAGCCGGGGCTCCGGGCGGCTCCGGGAACTTCCTGCCAGGGGCGTCATCCCCTCGAGTGGCGCCTGGCTCCGAGATCGGAGACGTCACGCCGCTTCGGATCGGCAGAGTGACAGTGAAGCAGCTCCCCTGGTCCGGCTCGCTGATCACGCTGATGCGCCCGCCGTGCAGTTCCACCAATTCCTTGGTCAATGCCAGGCCGATGCCGGTCCCCTGCTGATCGGACGGGCCGGCTCCTTCGACTTGATAGAAACGGTCGAAGATGCGCTCCGCCAGGTGAGCAGCAATGCCGACGCCCGAATCGTGGACCGACACCTGGACCAACTCTTCGTCCCTGTCCCCCGGACTGGCCGGGGCCGCCTTCGCCGCCACCGAGACCGATCCACCGGGAGGAGTGAACCGTAGAGCGTTGGACAAGAGATTGGAGAGTATCTTCTCGAACTTGTCGCCATCGAAAGAGACGACCAGCGGCTGCTCCGGAAGGGCGGTCTCCAGTCGGATGCCGCGGTCCGCGGCCTGCGACTCGAATGAAGCGACGAGCGCCCGGATCACAGCCGACAGATCGTGCGGTTTGGCGTGAAGCGTCATCCTGCCGGCCTCCAGGCGGGAAAGGTCCAGCAGTTCATTGATGAGTCTCAACAAGCTCCGGCCGTTTCGCAGCATCCGACGGTACTGTTCTCGAGCGCGTTCCTGGGTCGACTCGTGGAGCAGCTTCTGGAGCGGGCCCAGGATCAAGGTCAGAGGCGTTCGAAACTCATGAGAGATGTTGGCGAAAAAGCGAGACTTGAGTTGGTCCAGCTCGAGCAGCTTGCGGGCCTCGAGGCGGCGCAATTTCACCTCGTTTGCCAAACGGATGCGATGGAGCTCGTAGCGGCGGGCCGTGTAGAGGAGGCCACAGCCGGCCAACACATAGAGCGTATAGGCCCACCAGGTTTTCCAGGGTGGCGGTGCAATCGTCAGGCGAAGCGAAACGCCGGATTCGTTCCAGAGGCCATCATTGTTCGAACCCTTGACCCGAAAAACGAATCGGCCTGGATCCAGGTCCGTGTAGCTCGCGAATCGCCGATTACCGCTCGAAACCCAGTCCCGGTCCACTCCTTCCAGCCGGTAGGCGTAACGGTTGCTCTGCGGGTCGGTGAAGTCCAGGGCGCTGAATTCGAAGGAGATGAAGTTCTCGTCGTAAGCCAAATGGATTTCCGGTGGCCCTTCCCCGGTTGGGCTGAAAAGGGCCTTGGGCAGGGCGCGGTCGAAGACCTGCACCGAGGTCAACACGACCGGCGGCACATGAGGGTTGTCGCGAAGCTCGCTGGGCGAGAAAACGCTGAGACCGTTGACGCCGCCGAAATAGAGGCGGCCGCTTCGCCCCTGATGATGGACGCCCGTCCGGAATTCCTGCGACTGCAACCCGTCGTCCCGATCGAATACCCTCCAGCTCCCGCCGGCTGGATCGAGCCGGGCCAATCCGTCCCCGGTACTGATCCAGATGCCCCCGCCGGGGGGAGCAAGGATGCCGAAGACGGTGTCGTGCGGGAGTCCGTGGGCGCTGCTGTAGCGAGTGAACTGCCGGAGTTTCGGGTCCGCCTCGTTGAGACCCTCTCCCCAGGTCCCGAACCAGTAATGGCCCCGAACGTCCTCGGCGATCGAAATCACGGCATTGCCGCTGATCGAAGAAGGGTCTTCGGGATCGTGCTTGAAGCAGGTGAGCTCTTTGGCCGACCGCTGGTAACGGCAGACGCCTTCGCCCCAGACCGCTATCCAGACGTCTCCGCCACGATCCTCGTGCAGGTCCCAGACATGGCGCAGGTCGGAGAAAGGAGAGTCTAAATCGGAGCCTTGGAAGACGAACCTCTCGGTGTGCGTGTCGTACACGCTGACGGCATCTCCGTCCGTCCCGATCCAGAGGAGGCCGTCGCGGTCCAGCAGGAGCGTATTGATCCGCTTCAAGTCCTCCAGATGGGATCCGACGCATTGGATGCGGCTCTCCCCCGCCGCCAGACGGCACAACCCGACTCCCTGAGCCCCGATCCAGAGGTTGCCCGCCTCGTCGGCGGCCAGAGCCGAAACGGAATCGATACGCGAGCCACGAGGTGTGTCGGACTGGTCGTGGTAACGACGGGATTGTCGGGTTTCGGGGTCGTAAAGGGTCAAGCCCCCTCCCGCCGTTCCGACCCAGATCTTACCGTCCCGGCGCTCGTGAATGGCTCTCAGGGGCGGCTCGACTGAGTCGCCCACCGATGGGTCCTGGAGGCGGTGGTGGGCAAACCTGCGGCGTCCGGGGTGGTAACGGCTCAGGCCTTCGGCCACCATCCCGATCCAGAGAATTCCCCGAGGGTCCACGTGAAGCGACGCGATCCGGTTGGAGCGGAGAGAACCGGCCCTCCCGGGAGCGGCGACGAAGCGCTCGAACCTCCCAGTGTTCGGATCGAATCGATTCAGTCCCTGGTCCTCAGTCCCGATCCACAGATAGCCCTGGCCGTCCTCGGCAATCGCCGTCACCAGGTCGCTGCTGATGCTGGAATCGTCCGCGGGGTCGTGCCGGAAAACCGAAAACGAGTCCGTCTCGGGATCGTGGCGGCTCAGGCCTCCGCCCTGGGAGCCCACCCACAATCGCCCGCGATCATCCTCGAACAAGGCGGAGACATAGTCGCCCCCGAGACTGCGCGGGTCTGAAGGGTCGTGCCGGTAGAGCTCGATGCTGTTCTCTTCGGGTCCAAAGCGGACCAGACCGCGCTTGGTGCCCAGCCACAGGTTGCCAGTGTTATCCTCCCAGATTCTCTGGACGCTGCTTCTGGGGACTCCCTCGGAGTCCTCGAGGGTCATCGGGTAATGCAGGAACCGGGCGTTGGAGGGGTCATAGCGGTCCAGACCGTCTTCCCAAAGCGCGATCCAGATCCTGTCGCTCCGGTCCCTGTAGACCCAGGGCACCTCTCGATCGCCACCCAGGCTTCCCGCGTCGTCGGGATCGTGCGCGTAGCGCAGGAAGCGATCCTCAGCGCGAACATAGCGGTTGAGTCCACGAGCCGAGGTGCCGATCCAGAGATCGCCGTTGACGTCCTCGGCGATGCTCCAGATATGATTTCCTGAGATCGATTGGTCGTCGGCCGGATCGTGCCGGTAGGTCTCGAATGTGTACCCGTCGTAGCGAAGCAGTCCATTGGTCGTGCCCAACCAGAGGAAGCCCGTGCTGTCCCGAACGATACTCGTGAGAGTGCCGGCGGAGGGTCCCCGCGGCGTGACGATGTGTTCGAAGTGAACCTCTTGGAGAGCTGAGGCCGCCTGGGCCATCGGGCACAGAAGAGCCACCGCCAGCCCGATCCAGAAGCCTCTCGCCTGCGGTGGCCTCGAACCGAAACGAATTGCGTACGTGGCGCTCGGACCGCGATCCAACACTGGATTGCCTCTCTGCCCTGTCCCCATCCTAGTATCGACTCAGGAGAGGCATTCTGCCCTGTCCCCATACTATCGACTCGGCAGGGGCATGGGAAGCTCGCCCTCCGAGGGTCCTCGCGGGAAGAGGCGACCTCGGAAGTTCGAAGGCAGTCAAGAAACTGCCAACCCCGGCTCTCGCCTACAGTCTGCACTCGTCAAGAAACTGCCAACCCCGGCTCTCGCCTTCAGTCTGCACTCCCTCCACCTCCCTCCACCTCCATGGGGACAGGGTACAGTCGTCGCTCCGCAGGGACAGTGGGGACAGGGCAAGGTTGGGTCGTTCCGAGGGGCATGTGGGGACAGGGGAAAGTCGTTCCGAGGAGCGAGGAGAGAGGGAGCATGGTGCTTCCCCAACCGCAAGGGACAGGGAAAATTTCGTGGCGAAAGACGAACGATGTC
>JBFKLX010000062.1:0-25406 GCA_041630155.1 Acidobacteriota bacterium | reverse complement strand
GGCCATGACTTCGGTGTTCCATTCGACTGCGCTCATCTCCCGTCTCCGCTTCTCGAGAAAGGCAAGATTGTACACTTTTCATGAAATCTTCAATGCGGTTGGCTGAGATCCGAGACTGGCCAGCGCCGGCGCTCCACGCTTCGCGAAAAGGACGCCGGTGGCTCCCGGCCCACCCCCTTTTCGAGGCACGGACCGGCCTGCGCCGGCAACATAAGTCGCCGCAATCGTGGACCCCAGCACTCTAATCTACTTGGGTGTAGTGTCCGTGGATGCAGAGCCAGCGGCCGTTTTCCTTGACGAAGATGCGGGTGGATTTGCCCCGGCTGGTGAAGCGGCGGCCGTTGGCTAGGCCTTCGTCGGTCCAGTAGTAAGTGATCCAGGCCGTGTCGTCGCGGACAGTCACCTTGGACTGGTGCATCTCGGTGCGGACCGCTTCGGCCCGTTGCAGGTAGCTGGCCATGCTGCGCAATTCTCGTTCCTTGCCCTCGAGCAGGTACGGGTCGTTTTCTCCAAAGGCGGAAAAATCTGGATGGAGATGAGAGGCATATGCTTCCAGGTCTCCTTCTTCGATGGCTTTCCACATCCGGATTAGCGTTTCTTTGATCGCTTCCGCCTCGGACGGCTGAGCCAGGGCCGGAGGGTTGGCGCAGGCGAGTGACGCGAGCAGAGTCACGAGCAGTGCTGTCGGACTGATTCTGGTCATGGCGATCTCCCCATACAGGTCCCACGAATTGTGGCCTGCCGAGGGGGTGGCGGGCAAGACCCTGGAATCTCTCACCCCAGCGCGAGAAGGGGCTGCGGGTTGCGATTCTGAACGCTCACCCCAGTGTGAAAATCTGGCTCGAGCGAACCACCCTGCCTGTTGGAGCGGGCCTCGGTTTTGGCGGATGGAAAGGCACCGCTCGGACCCCTTGGGCAGATGGAAATTGAGTTGACAGGATCGGGCAAAGCGGCGTATTCTTTCTCCGCTTCTTTGTTCGCGGGTCTCCCGGAGAAGCCCGAGGAAAACGTTTGAGGATGAGACCCGGAATGACTCACCCGTGCGAAGATTCCCCAAGAAAGCATCAGGACTTCTGATAGAAGTGTGTGATCTGATCTCCAGATTCTGCCTCTTGTGGGTCCAAGTCTCGCCGACGGTGGCAAATGAGATTCTCATAGGAGGATGCTAGTGAACAGCAACAAGTTGTACGTGGGCGGACTGCCCTACTCGACCAACGACGCGCAGCTCGAAGAGGTGTTCTCTGAACACGGAACGGTGGAGTCCGCCCGTGTCATCACGGACAAGATGACCGGCCGGTCCCGCGGTTTCGGCTTCGTGGAAATGAGTTCTCCCGAAGAGGCCCAGGCGGCGGCCGAGAGCCTCAACGGCACCCAGTTGGGCGGCCGGACCATCACAGTCAATGAGGCCAAACCTCGAGAAGACCGCGGCGGCGGTGGTGGCGGCCGGCGGGGCGGCGGGAACCGTTGGTGAGCTCCTCCTGACACCCTCGCATAAGAGTGGGGACGGGAGGACCGCACAGTCCTCCCTCCTACAACCCTCGGCCAGAGCCCGCTTCCGACCCTTGAAAAAGGGCAAGACAGCCTCAGAGGCGCAAACTCGACCGCGCTCCGAGTCGGGAGCCCGCCTGGCTCTTTAGAAAGTCGGTTGGTCGGGAAATGTGTGCTTTGGGTGGAGGTGGAGGTTGGTTGGGAGTGTGGAGGGAGTCGGGCAAAAAAAAACGTCCCAAGTGATGTTCGCGAAATCCGTGTGGCTCTCCCGCCGAGCCCTCTCTGCCGGCTCCCGAAGAAGCCGGTTTCTCTACCCAGCGGATGGCTGCCTTCTTCCCAAGATGTACTCCGCAACCCGAAAGCTGCAGGGTGCATCGGTTTACAACAGCCTTCTCACCTCGGTTCCTCTTCGAATCCAGAGAAGGGTTGCCCCCTTCCGGAAATCGACGAATCGCCCGAAGTGAGACGCCAGCCTACCGGGCGCTGTTTGGGGCCGGTTGATGTTTGCGGCGGCGTTAAACTACCGCTTTTCTCGCCGGCCCTGTGAAGCTCCTCACCGCCCGACCGAAGCCAGACTTAGAAGGGCCTCTCTCTGGTTCCGCTTCCTCACTCCGACTGCCGAAGCAGCCGGCGAATCTAGCGTCCCAGAGCCGCAACCTCGGGGCTTTCGGCTTTTCGCGTCCACCCCTTGGGACGAGCCGAATTATAGCTGGCTGGTTGCCCACAACAAGCAAAAAAACCGCGAAAATCGAGTGCCCTAAATGTGTGCAAAAATGAGTTTTCAAGCTTTTTGCCAGCGCCTCGGGGCACGGCTGCGAGACTGCACAAAAAATTCACAGAGTTTTCCACACCTTCGGAAGATTTTTTTTGTTGCCCCATTTTTCACCCCCTCTGTAAATCGCGATTTGACCGATTTTGACGGTTTCTGAGGCCCTGGAAGCCGGGAAGGGGGCGTTCGAAAAGGCCGTGTTGGCAGGTCTCGGTTCTCGCCGGGTTTCGCTTGACTGGCTCTGGGGACAATGATCAGCTGTAGGAGGCCAGATTGTGGAAGAATGGGGCCCGATCGGGCGTCGAGTCGGGAGTCTTCTGGCTCCTTCGGTTCTGGTGGTTGCGAGTCGAAGCGAGTGCCGGGACCGAGTACAACGACACCGGGGGTGTGGGGGGCTGAGCCTGCTTCCCAGGCGGGTCGCGCGGCGGCACCCGGAGTTTCGGGCGGAGGGCGAAGGACAGGAGTACAGCGATGGCGGATTTCAGGACCGAGAAGGATTCGATGGGAGAGATGCAGGTACCGGCGGACTCTTACTACGGAGCTCAGACGCAACGAGCTGTGCTCAACTTTCCTATTAGTGGTTTGCGATTTTCCAGACCGTTCATTCGGGCCATGGGATTGATCAAGAAGGCGGCGGCGGAAACCAATCGCGAGCTGGGCCTGCTGGAGGAACGGTTGGCCGAGCCCATCATCCGGGCTGCCAACGAGGTGGTCGAGGGAAAACTGGACGCTCAATTCGTCCTGGATGTCTTCCAGACCGGCTCGGGAACCTCCACCAACATGAACGCCAACGAGGTGATCGCCAATCGGGCCATCGAGCTGCTGGGCGGTCAGATCGGCAGCCGGGAGGTCCATCCCAACGACCATGTGAATCTGGGACAGTCCAGCAACGACGTGATCCCGACGGCCATACACCTCTCCTCTCGCGAGGAGATTGCACGGCGGCTCGTCCCGGCACTGGCAGAGCTGGAGGCCTCGCTCCGCTCCAAAGCAAATGCGTTCGACCGGGTCGTGAAGATCGGCCGCACTCACCTGCAGGATGCCGTGCCGGTTCGTCTGGGTCAGGAGTTCGGCGGCTATGCTTCGCAGATCTCGCATTCGATTCGGCGTCTCCAGAGAGCCGAACTCTCCTTGGCGGAACTGGCCATCGGCGGGACTGCTGTCGGGACCGGCCTGAATTGCCCTCCCGGTTTTCCTTCTCGAGTGGTGGAACGCATCTCTGGATCGACCGGGCTGGATTTTCGCGAGGCTGAAAACCGGTTCGAAGCGCTGGCGGCCCGCGATGCCGCCGTGGAGGCCAGCGGAATGCTCAAAACGGTGGCGTGCAGTCTGATGAAGATCGCCAACGACATCCGCTGGCTGGGGTCCGGGCCCCGCTGCGGTCTGGGAGAGATCCTGCTCCCCGCCACTCAGCCGGGCAGTTCCATCATGCCGGGCAAGGTGAATCCGGTGATCGCCGAAGCCGTGACCATGGTGGCGGCGCAGGTCATCGGCAACGATGTCGCGATCAGCCTGGGAGGGCAGTCAGGCAACTTCGAACTCAACGTGATGAAGCCTGTGATCGCCCACAACCTGTTGCAGTCGATCGACTTGCTGACCAACGCCAGCGTCGTGTTCCGGGAGAAATGTGTCGACGGACTGAAGGCCAACCAGGAACGCTGCCGTGAAATGGTCGAAGAGTCGCTCGCGATGGTCACCTCATTGGCGCCTCTGATCGGCTACGACGCCGCGGCCGACATCGCCAAGGAAGCTCACAAGTCGGGCAAGACCGTCCGGGAAGTAGCCGAAGCCCGGGAGATCCTCAGCAGCGAGGAACTGGAGCGGGCGCTGGATCCCTGGAGCATGACCGAGGAACAAGGATGAGGTTGCGTCGGATCGCGACGTTGTGAATCTCGTCGAACGCCCCTGAGTCCCAAGCCCCTACCGGCGGCCCCACCAGGCGATCAGCAGCGCCACCACGAAGGGAAGGACGCGCTCGATGGCTCCCCCCCGGGTCTCCGGCAGCGAATAGGCCAGGACGCTGAGCGCGAAGCCCACCGCCATGGCTGCCAGGGTGGGGCGGGCGGGAACTGGACCTCTCAGCACCGTGACCAGCAGCAGCGGGCCGAATGCGGCGCCCATCGCGCTCCAGGCAAAGAGGACCTGGGAGAAGATCTGCTGGCTGCCATACAGCGCACCCACCACCGCCCCCAGGCTGAGCAGCAGCACAACCACGCGAGATCGGAAGAGCAGACTGCGCGAGGAGGTCCCGCCCAGTTTGAGGTCGTGAGTGACCGAGGATCCGGCGACCAGCAACTGGCTGTCAGCCGTCGACATGACGGCCGACAGGACGGCGGCGATCAGTACGCCTGACACGATGGGGGGAAAGAGGCTGGTGGTGGCCGTGACGAAGACCACTTCACGATCTGCCAGGCCGGGGTAGAGGACCCGCCCGCAGAGACCCAGCAACAGCATTCCAGCGTAGACCACGACTGCCCAGCCGATGGCGATCCGCCGTGCCCGGGCCATCTCCCGGTTTCCTTCCCGCATGGCCATGAAGCGGTTGACGACGTGGGGCTGTCCGGGGTACCCGATGCCGATGCCCAGCAGCCCGAGAATGAACCCCAGCGCTGCCGCCGGCGGCAGGTGACGGGTGAAGCTGAGAAATCCTTCCTGGGAAACGTCCGCCAGCTGGAGGGCCAGCTGCCCGGGACCGCCCACCGCCGTCAACGCAACCAGGGGCAGGGCAAGAGAGGCCGCCGCCATCACCAGGCCCTGCAGGGTATCCGTGATGCTGACCGCCCAAAACCCGCCCAGCAGCGTGTACAGAATCACGATGCCGCTGCCCAGCAGGACCGAGTGGGTGAGCGACAGTTCGAAGGTCTCGGCGAAGGTCTTGGCCGCACCCTGAAACTGCGAGGCCACGTAGGTTCCCATGGAGAGCAGGATGATCACCGAGGCCAGGGTCGAAATGGCTGCGTGGCCCTGCTGGCTGGCCGGACCGGCCAGGACCTCGGTCACCGTGACTGCCCCGGTGCGGTGGCTCCAGGCGCGCAGCCGAGGCGCCAAAAAGCACCAGTTGAGTAGAAAGCCTCCCACACAAGCGGGAAAGATCCAGAGTGCGGAGAGTCCCCAGGCGTAGGCGGCGCCGCTCACCCCGAGCAGCGTCCAAGCCGAGGACGAACTGGCGGCCGCGCTGATGGCGGCTACCGCGGGGCCCAGTCGCCGTCCCGCCAGGAAAAAGTCCAGGCCGTCGTGGGTGCGCCGCTGCGAGATCAAGCCGATGGCGATCAACGCCACTTTGTAGATCAACAGGGTCGCCAGGATCGCCAGTGAGGATTCCTGCACGGTCTCACCCTTCTCGAGCAGCGTCGGAGGAGCGTCTGGGGCCGGCGGGCGCAATCAGGAGTTCGCGCATCCGGGCCAGAATCACCTCGAGAGCAGCGCTCATGTCCCGATCTCCCGGAATCATCAGATCCGCATGCCGCATCGAAGGAATCACGAATTGCTCGTGCATCGGCTTGACCGTGTCCAGGTATTGCTCCATCACCGACGACATCGTCCGTCCGCGCTCGCTCAGGTCCCGCCGCAGCCGCCGGATGAAGCGAATGTCGTCGTCGGCCCAGATGAACAGCTTCAGATCCAACCGCTCACGCACACGAGCGTCGCACAGCACCAGAATGCCCTCCAGGACGATGATTCGCCTGGGTTGGACGGGGCGCGTCTCGGTGCGCCGCAAGTGGAGGGTGAAGTCGTAGGTCGGAATCTCGACAGGCCGGCCCAGGCGGAGTTGGTCGAGGTGCTCCACGAGCAACGCCGTGTCCAGCGACTCCGGATGGTCGTAGTTGACGCGTTCTCGCTCTTGAAACGGCAGGGCGGGGTTGGGGCAGTAATACGAATCATGCTCGATCAGAAGGACCTCTTCCGATCCGAGGCGCTCCACCAGCTGTCGGACCAGAGTCGTTTTGCCCGACCCGGTGCCCCCCGCGACGCCCACCACGAAGGGGGCTGCTCGTCCCAAGGCGCGATCCATCTCCTCCGAACTTTCCATGCAGGCCGAAGTTAATCAGCGTCCGCAATCCGGTCAAGTTTCTTCCGGCAGATTTCGAGCTCGCGGCGGGTCCGCACGAATCGCCGGCGCTGGCCTTTGGGTGTTCGCACGGTCCTGAGGGGGAATCTCTTCAGTAGGCCTTCCAGAAGAGCCTCAGCGAAGGAACCGGGCGATGGGGGCTGAACTCGGGCGACCCGGCGGGCCCAGCGCTGCAGATCCATCAGCCGGCTGTAGCCGTATTGGAAGAATGACTGCAGGTAGTGACGGCGGACCCCCTCGGCGGCTTTCGCCAACTCCCCTGCCGACCAGTGATCCAGTCCCAGATTGATCCCGCTGATCGCCTTGCGGATCCCCAGCTCGAGCCGCCGCCGCGAGGAAGGTGAGGCGCCGTCTGCAGACAGCACCTTGTTGCACACGAAGCTGATTTCTTCCAGCAACCGTTCGCGATCCAGCGCGCTCTGCAAGCCATCGATGACTCGAAACAGCAACAGCTCCGGCTGCGCAGGGGCGCCGGCGCGGACAGGCAAGGTGCTGATCTCGCGCAACTCCGGTGGCGCTTTCTCCGGCAACTTCTCTCCTTCGTCCAGATAGGCGTAGACCGAAAGCGCATTGATGTAGTCCTGGAAACCCAGGTCTTCGATGCGGCGCTTTCGCTGTTCATAGGCCTCTTCTTCCAGCTCGATTGAAGTGCGGGCCACGGCCGATTCCAGGTTGAGCCGGGTCTCCTCGGGTTGCAGCCGATAGAGCCGTTCCAGCAGCGGCCGAAGCAGGCGGGCCAGTTCGGGGTGGCGGGGCAGGATCACCAGATATTGCAGGTCCGGGGTCGTGAAATACTCCTCGTCCTCTCTGGGCTCCTCCTCGAATTCGTCGTCCAGCCGGCGATACACCCTCAGTTTCCGGCGAAACAGCAACTGCCAAAGCTCCGGGTCGGTGCCCCGCAAAAGCTTTCGGGCAACCGGGTCCGGGGTCTGCAGCAGGAGGCGGTGCCATCCAGCCAGTCCTTCCAGCCGCACCCGGTCGCGCGACCACAAATCCAGATCCATCACCGCCTGCCACTGCTCTTCGGTGATGTGGGGGAGCAGGGCCACAGTCTCCTCGTCGCTGAGCTCCTGGAGACCGAAGTAGAGCTGTGGGCCGGGCAGCCGGCGAATCTTGGAGCGGGTCTCGGCCGAAGCGAGCAACTGCGAAAGGTCCACCGGCGCGTAGCAGGTCTCGTAAATCACGTCCTCCGGGCGCGGCTTTGGCAGCCGAGGGGCCTGATCTGACTTCGAATCGTTCATATGACTCTCTTCGCCAACGAGTAGCGGATGGGTCCTGGCCGAGTGCTCATTATAATGGTCGTCATCCTCACGCGCGGCCACGGCTGCGCCGCGGGGAACCGTTGGCACGGCCGGGGAGCCACGGTCGGCGGGCGCCGATGTCGCTCCGAAGGCTTCCCTGCCGGGGACGAGAGACTGCAACGAGCGAGGGCCGCCGGTGCGAAAAGAGTACGGCAAGGCGCTCAGGAAACTGTTTGCCGAGCAGATGCGGGAGACCATGCCTCAGTTCGAGGCGGTGAAGGTCCAGTCGATGTACTTCTGGCCGGGCGACCGGGCTTTTCGATGGGCGGCCGGCCGGAATCTGACCTTCTGGATCGTCCTCTCACCGGACAAGAAAGGGCGCGAGGAGTTCACCCTCCTGGTGGGGTGGTCACGGCGGGGCCGCTACCCAGAATTGAGCGTGATTCCCTGCCCCGAAGGACCCTCCCCTGAACGGAAGGAGTTCGCCAGCCAAGAGTACTTGACCCGCCTCCCCTCCCTGTGGACCGATCGAGACGTCTGGTGGGTGGTGGAACGGTTGCGCGTCCCTCGATCCATATCCGAACTGCAAGCGTCACTGAAACCGATCTCGGCGGAAGCCGCGACAGCAGCGGTGGCTCCCCGCGTCCGCGAGGCGATCGCCGAGTTGCAGGAGCATGCTCTTCCCTACTTCGAGGAGCTTCGAAGTGCGGTGTCCCGGGAAGAGGATTGAGACCGCGGCCAGGGCCCGCGCCAACCTCTCCTCAGTCCTGGCTGCCGGGGAAGAAGCCATGGGCGCTCTCCCACATCAGCCAGTCCTGCGGGTGGCGGCGAATCTGCTGTTCCAGGCAGCCGACCAGCACTTGCGTGGTCGCCTGCAGGTCGTGCCGGGCCGTCAGCTGTCCGGTCAGTTCCTGAATCCTCACCTGGTGACACCCGTCCGGCTCCTGATGGATGGTCCAGAAGAAGAGACTGGCCCCGGAGTCGGACCACAGCCGCGCCGGACCGATCGGGAACCGACCGGAGCGCCCCAGCAGACGGGCTTCGACGGTGTGCTTCCGCCGCTTCTGGGGAACGTCGACTGCGATCATCAGCGCCTCCCCGCGTCGCAGCTGGCGGCGCATTCGAAAGTAGCGATTGCGGCGGGTGTACAGGATGGGTCGGCCAGCTGCGGTCTCGATCCGGCCAATCCGTCGGCGAGCGTAGCGATACCAAGACACAGGCATGTGCCGGAGGTCTTCGGGAGGCAAGAAGACCAGGTTGACGCCCAGGCCTCGCTGGCCCAGCCAATGCATGAACACACCCACACAGCCCAGGTGACCCGTGACCATCAGAGCCCCGCGCCCCGAAGAGACGGCCTCCCGAACGGCCTCCAGGCCGCTGACCCGAACCCGAGGACTGCCGGGTCCGGTGCGGCAAAACCAATAGGTTTCCAACTCGTCCCGTGACCAGACCCGGCACTGCTGGCGGGCCAGACGCCGGGCGCGGGAAAGTGGCCCATCAGGGAGCAGCATGCGCAGGTTGCGAAGAGCGTCTTCTCGTCTGCGCCGGCGCAGGAAATAGCGCAGGTCGCCCCGCCAGTCGGCAACCCGATTGGCGGTGGGCAGGCGGAGGTGCCCCAGCAGGGGGAGCAGGCATCCGTAGTCGAGATTGCCGGCCAGTCTGACCAGAAGCCGCCACGGCCACCAAGACGTCCGGTCAGCCACGTTCGGGGTCCTCCTCCTCTTTCTCTCGAGCTCTCTCGATGGTCTGGAAGTCGTCGATCCGGATCGGCACCTGGGGGCGGGGATCGATCAAGTGGCGAAGCTGGTCGTCACTGCGCTTGCGGCGCCATTGAATCCGAAAGCGATGCCACAACGTGCTCAGCAGATGCCGCTTGTTCCAGCGCAGATTGTCCTGCTGAGCGGCTTTGCGCTCGGGAAGCTGGGGCAGCTCGGCCAAGTCCCGCAGCGCTCGCCGCAGGTTGGGCAATTCGTAGTTCTTGATCAGGGATCGGATGTTGTTGCGCTCGCCGATCAGCTCGCGCCAATCCATGCCGCGGTTGTCGCGGGTGGAGGCGCTGAAACGGTGATAGATCCGCGCCTGGGGGGCGGTCACCACCCGGTGACCCAGCAGCCAAAGACGCCAGCAGAGGTCCACATCCTCGTGGTACATGAAGAATCGTTCGTCGAAGCCCCCCGCGTCCAGGAAAGCCGATCGGCGGAAGAGCGCCGCACCGCCACAGGCGAACAAGACCTCCTCGCTGCGGTCGTACTGTCCCCGGTCCTGCTCGAACATGCCGCGGTCCCAGGTGTAGCCCAGATAATTCATGGCTCCTCCCACGCCGTTCAGGAAGCCTGGCTTCTGGTAGAGCAGCATCTTGGAGGCCACGGCCGCAATTGCCGGGTCAGTGCCGGCCACTCCAAGGAGCTCGGACAGGAAATCCCGGTGGAGTTTCAAATCGGTGTTGAGAATGACGACCTGCTCCGAGCGGGCCAGCCGCAAGCCGAGATTGCCGGCCCGCGCGTAGCCGAGGTTCCGCTTTTGGGGAAACACCTCGACCCAGGGGAAGACCCGGTTTAGGTGCTCCACGCTGCCGTCGCGGGAGTCGTTGTCGATGACCAGGGTCCGAAACTGGCGGAGGCTCTGGCTGCGAAGCGACCCCAGGAGCTCGTCCAGATACTGCCGCCCGCGATAGTTGACGATCACGACGGTCAGCGCTGGCTCAGGCATCCGAGGGGCGTCCCTGGTCCCCCGCGGGCACGAATTCACTGACTGCCGAGAGTACTCGCTCCGTCTCCTCATCGGTGAGATTGTGGTGAAAGGGGAGAGTCAGGAGCTGCTGGGCGAGTCGTTCCGCGACGGGCAGCCCGCCTGTTCGAAGCCGCTGCCGGTAGAAGGGTTGCAGGTGCAGGGGAGTGTAATGGACGCTGCTCGCGATGGCCCGGGCTGCGAGATGGGTTCGGAGTGCGTCCCGGCAACCGGCCCTGACGGCGTACAGATGCCAGGAGCATTCCCTGTCCAGTGGCTCACCGGGAAGCTGGATCCAGCCGAGTTGGGAGAGCCGCCGCCCGTAGCGGCGCGCCAGTTCCCGGCGGCGGGATTGAATCGCTCCCAGCCTTCGCAATTGGACGAGTCCCAGCGTCGCCGAGATGTCGTTCATCGTGTATTTGAAGCCCAGCTCTTCCACCCGATAACGCCAGCCGTAGACATGTCCGTCTCGGTGCCTGGCCGTGCCCGGGCCGGACCGCTGGAAGGTGCTGCGATCGATTCCCATCCAACGCAGCCGGCGCAGCCTTGCGGCCAGCTCCGCGGAACGGGTCGTCACCATGCCACCGTCACCCGTGCTGAGGTTCTTCAAGGCATTGAAGCTGAAGCAGCAGGCATCCGACCAATCGGGGCAGCCGACAGGCCGGCCATGGTAGCTCGCTCCACAGGCATGCGCGGCGTCCTCGATCAACCAGAGGCCGCATTCACGAGCGAGCGACGCGATCTCGTCGAGATCAACGGGCCGTCCCCCATAATGGACCGCGATGATTCCCCGACTCGACGGCGTGATCTTCCTCCGCAAGTCCGCCGGGTCGAGGTTGCAGGTCTCCTCTTGAACATCCACGAAAACCACTTCGGCGCCACAATAGGTGGGAGCGTGAGCCGTCGAGACGAAGGTCAGGGCGGGAACCAGCACCTGATCCCCCTGGGCCAGGCCCAGAGCCAGGCAGGTCAGATGCAGGGCGGCCGTGCCGCTGCTGACAGCGACGGCGTGGGGTGCGCTCATGGTCGCCGCAAAGGCGGCTTCGAACTCCTCCATCTGGGGGCCGGGGCCCAGCCAGCCCGAGCCGAAGAGCTCCCGCAAAGCCTGCAGTTCGTCCTCTCCGAAGGCGGGCCGGAAGACCGGAATCGGATCAAGTTCGGGTGGGATCACCTGGCCCAGTTTACGGAGAAAGGCCAAAGCTTTCCAGCCGAAAAGCGACAGATGATCTCGCGACGAGCCCTTCGCAGCGGGATGGCGGATGGGCGGCTGGTCCGCCAGTTCGACAACCGCCTGAGAGGATCCTCTTATGGATTCCAGAAAAACCGGCCTGACTCGATTCGGCGAACGGCTCAGTGAACGCCGAACGAAAACTCGCCTACGGCCAGCAGCCGGCCGCTTCGAGCCACGTGAGTGACGGATCGGAAGGCGGCAACGTCCTGCAGCGGGTCCTGGGTCAGGACCAGGAAGTCGGCCACTTTGCCCGCTTCGAGGGTCCCGATGTCCTGCTGGCGGCCCATGGCACGGGCGCCATTGCGCGTGGACATCACCAGCACGTCGGCGGCCTCGAGGCCTGCCTCCTGCATGCGCTCCATTTCAGCGTACACCGAAGGGCCGTGAACCGTGAAGGGGTTGCCCGCGTCGGTTCCCATCGCGATCGTGATTCCCGCTTCGTGCACCCGTCGGAGGTTGTCGGCCATCTGCCGGCGCTGACGAGCCAGGTCCTGGCGTCGCGCGTCCACCCGCTCCTCCGTGAGCCGGGCCACGGCCGGATGGTCGTGATAACGGGGTGTCGAGAGAATCTTGGCTCGGGTGGCAGGATCGACGCAGCCGTGGGGGTCGTCCAGCACCGGCGCCTGACGCTTGAACGCCGCTTCCGACATGGCCCACCAGTTCTCGCCGACGATCAGGGTGGGAGTGTAGATCGTCCCCTGCTCCCTGGCCAGGGCGAGAAACTCCTCGTCGACCGCCTCATCGCTGACGCTGTGCACCAGCAAGTGGGCTCCCGCCCGCACGGCCAGCTTGGCCTCGCGCAGGCTGGTGGCATGAACGATCAAGGGCAGCCCGAGCGCTCGCGCCTGCTCGCCCACGGCATTCACCCAAGCATCGACTTCGTCTCTGGACGGCATGCCGGGGCGAGGATTCTCGGGCACCCCCAGAAACCACACCTTGACTGCGTCCGACTGGAAGCCGGCCAAGTACCGGACCACCTCTCGCCCTTGCCCGGGAGTCGTAACGCGAACCATCACCTGTTCTGCCGGCAGATCCATGCGCGGCGCCACCCAGGTCAGCAAAGGCCCCGCCGCGGCGACGTGCGGTGCCTCCAACCCGGCGGCCGCTCCGCGGGGTACGACGACCCCCCGGGAGGCATCGCCCCGCAGGGTCCAGGACCAGGGGAAACCTCCAACGTCGAAGACCGCCGTCACCCCGGAGCAGAGATAGGAGCGATAGGTGGTGGCGGCGTTTGCGAACTGGCTCGCAACGACTGCCGCGTAGGGGTAGTCCTGGGTGACGTTCATTCCGTCGGGCCGCCCGTCCGCCCAGGCGGTCTGGGCGAAATGGACGTGCGCGTCCACCAGGCCGGGTGTGATCCAGCGACCGCTCAAATCGACAGTCGCTGCACCGGCTGGAATCGGGCAGGCAGCCGCCGGCCCCGCGCAGGCGATGCGACCCTCGCGCACCAGCAGAACGGCGTCGATTACGGCCGGACTTCCAGTTCCGTCGACCAGCGTCGCCCCCTTGAAGACCGTCACCGGGGCGCCCGGTTCGGGCCCGGGTTGAAGGCCTCCTGCCGTCAACATCGCCCCCAGTGCCTGGGCCGCGAACCATACGAAAACAACGCGAACCAGCGGATACCGCATCAACCCAAGAATTCCGCTCATACTCTCCCCCTCCATCCGACCGAGTCGATCCGAAAACGACGGGCCCAGGATAGCCGTTGAAAGCCTCGCCGTGAAGCGCCGCCTCCCGGCCCCAAGCTCCACTCGATGCCAACGTTTGCCAACACTTTCTGATCGGCCCGCTTGACGGGAACGTACCAGGCACGTCTATCCTCGAAGAGCAGCGACGCCCGGATCAGGATCGAGGTAGGGACGAGCGTGAGAGTCCGACTCAATCACATGCGCCTGCGGCAGCTTCTGGCCCGCAGCCGGCTCAGTCAGAACAACTGGGCCCGCCGTCTGGGTTTGGACAAAGGCCATTTCTCCCAACTCGTGAACGGCAAACGACCTTATCCCGCTGCCAGCACCCGCCGCAAATTGATGGAGGGACTGGGTGTACCCTTCGAGGAGCTGTTTTTCATCGTCAAGGACAGCCCCAGGGCGGGCGGTGCGAGACGGGTCGGGTCTGCCGCGGCTACCCGTTTCGCCGAACAGGCCGGGCGGCAGAAGGGGAGCCACCAGTTCCCCCTCCCGCAGCCCCATGGAGAAAACCCGATGAATGGAATCCTGAGTGATTTGAGGCTGGCTTGCCGGATGATGTTCAAGGCCCCCCTGTTCAGTGCCGTCACCGTTTTGGTCCTGGCCCTGGGCGTGGGCGCGAACTCCGCAATCTTCAGCGTGCTCAAAGCGGTCGTGCTCGATCCTCTTCCCTACCCCGAGAGCCATCGCCTGGTCATCATCTGGGAGAACGACCGCTATCGAGGGACGCAGCGAGAGGGAGCCTCGATTCCCGATTACCTCGACTTTCGCGAGCGAGCGCGTCTGTTCGAGGAAATCGTCGCCATCGAGACCGTGAATCGCACTCTGACGGGGGACGGCGAGCCGCTCCGGCTGGTGGCCGGCAGGGTGAGCGTCAATTATCCGCGAACGCTGGGAGTGGAGCCGGTTCGGGGACGCATTTTTTCGGAAGACGACGGCACCCCGGGGCACGACCGCGTGGTGCTTCTGCATCACGGTTTGTGGCAATCGGTGTTCGGTGCGGACCCCGCCGTGGTGGGGCGCGACATCACGCTGGACGGAGAGCCTCACACCGTGGTCGGGGTCGTGCCGCCGCAGGCGCAGCTGCCCGGCGACTCCACTCAACTCTGGGTTCCGCTGGCCCCCACGGAACCGGATCTGATTCGAGGGCGTCACAGTCTGGTGGTGCTGGGCCGGATGCTGGAAGGTGTAACCCTCGAGCAGGCCCAGCAGGAGATGGCGGCGATCATGGCTTCCCTGGAGAAGGAGTACCCGGAGGACAACGCCGCCCGCGGCGCTTTCGTGGCGCCGCTGCACAGCGAACTGGTGGGCGACGTGCGTCCCGTCCTGCTGCTGATCATGGGGGCCGTGGCCTGCGTGCTCTTGATCGTCTGCGTCAACGTGGCCAACCTGCTCCTCTCACGAGGTGCCGCTCGCCAGGCAGAGATTGCCGTGCGCCGCGCCCTCGGGGCCCGCCGCAGCCGGATCGTCCGCCAGATGATGGCGGAGAGCTTCGTTCTGATGCTGATCGGATTCGCACTCGGACTGGGTCTGGCCCTCCTGGGCACCCGCCTCTTGTTGGCCCTGACCCCAGCCAATCTGCCCAGACTCGACAAAGTGGCTCTGGACGCTCCGATGACCCTATTCACACTGGCGGTTTCAGTGTCGACCTGGGTCGTCTTCGGACTCGTGCCGGCACTTCGGGCATCCAGCGCCGACGTCCAGCAAGCCTTGAAGGAAGGAGGACGCAGCACCGGCGAGAGCCTGGCCCGCCAGACCCTGAAGAAGTCCTTGGTGGTGGCAGAAGTGGCGCTGGCCGTCGTCCTGGTGATCGGTGCGGGACTCATGTTGCGCAGCTTCTGGAGTCTGAGTGGAGTCGATCCGGGAATGGACGTCAGCCGAGTCGTCTCGCTGGACTTTGAGCTGCCCGGCACCCGGTACCCCGCACCGGACGACTGGCCTTTCTTGAAGTGGCCCAAGGTCACTCAACTACAGGCGCGCCTCCTCGAAGAGGTGGAAGCTCTTCCCGGGGTCCATTCCGTCTCCCTGGCCCTCAGCAATCCACTGTCATCGGCCTGGACCACGCGCACCCGAGTCGTGGGAAAACCCATTCCCGATCGGGAAGGCTTCGACGAGGCCTACTTTCAGCCGGTCAGCGAGGCATATTTCGAAACCTGCGGCGTTCCGCTGCAAATGGGCCGTTCCTTCACGACTCGTGACGACGACTCACACCCGCTGGTCGCGATCGTCAACGAAGCCTTCGTGGACTTCTATTTCGGTGGTGAAGATCCAATCGGCCACCGCATCCTGGTCTACGGCGCCGAACGCGAGGTCGTGGGCGTGGTGGGAGACGTGCGCTTTCGGGGCCTGGGCCGGGGCAGTTATCCGGCCATGTATCTGCCCTTTCGCCAGAACCCGCTGGGCTTCCTCAGCCTGGTGTATCGCGCAGACAAGGATGCGGGAGATCTGCTTCCCGCCGTCAAGAGCGTCATCTGGCGGATCGACCCCGATTTGGCCCTGTTCAACGTTTCGGTTCTGGACGAAGCACTCTCCGCCTCGCTGAGCCGGGAACGCTTCACCGCGACACTGTTGTCGTGTTTCGCACTGTCGGCACTGCTTCTGTCGGCGATTGGACTCTACGGAGTCATCAGCTACCTGGTCACCCAGCGGACCCACGAGATCGGCATCCGGATGGCGCTGGGGGCGGGCCGCCGGGAAGTGTTCCGGCTGGTGGTGGGAGCCGGGATGGTCCTGGTGGCCGTGGGCGTGGGAATCGGGATGGTGGCGGCACTCGGGTCGGCCGGCTTCGTCTCGAGCCTGCTGTTCGGAATCAGCAGCCGCGACCCCTGGACATTCGGAACGGTTCCGCTCGTGCTGGCCCTGGTCGCGTTCGTGGCCTGCTACCTGCCGGCCCGCCGAGCCAGCCGCGTTGATCCCATGCGCGCTCTGCGTTACGAGTGAAGAGGCGCGGCGAAGCCGATTCCTCCCCTCGCAGTGGAGTCTTCCGACTGGGCGAGTTCTTGGGGCC
The DNA here is from genome assembly GCA_041630155.1 of Acidobacteriota bacterium. Lineage (GTDB taxonomy): Bacteria > Acidobacteriota > UBA6911 > RPQK01 > JANQFM01 > JBFGHG01. The sequence continues at coordinate 9,189 of JBFKLX010000062.1, read as the reverse complement.
ATGACGGAGTCGGCCTGTGCCTCGAGACGCCAGCCAAAGACTGCACCTGCGTCGCCTCGAGCTGGCACTGTCCCTCTCGATCCCCTCTGAGAACGGCATTCGATGTACGGCACTGAGTTTGCGTTGCGCCGGGACCAGGAGGTATATCATGGTCAGGCATTCACCATTCGCAGCTGGTTTGCTGCTGACACTCGGACTGGCTTCCGCCAGCTCTGCCTGGGCGAGGGACGAGCCGACAGTCGAGTTCTTCGCGGGGGGCGGATATGGCTTTGGGGGCGGCAGCGAAGAGGGCGCACCCAGTCTGCCCACCTTTGACCTGGGCGCAGGCCTGTGGCTGTCCAAGCACTGGGGACTGTCTTTTTCTTACACCGGCGGACCCAGCGAAGACCGTTTTCCAGTTCGAGGCGAGAGTGGTGATCGCGTCTTCATCGGGAGGAGGGACCTACAGCTCTGGCGGATCACGGTTCGGCGAAGGCAAATGCTGCCCGGCGACGCCGAATTCTTGTTGGGCCTCGGCATCGCCTGGGGAGATTTCGAAGAAATCGTCATAGGCCTGCCACCTCTGCCACAGGACGTGGGTTTCGACCAAGCGTTCAACGCCCTCTCGTTCGAACTCCTGTTGGGGAAACGGATCTCGAAGCACTGGTGGATCCGCGGCGGGGCCATTTTCGACGTGAATACAGAAAGCAACCTGGTGCAACCCGTGGGAATGTTGGTCTTGGCGTTTTGAGAGCGTCCCCCCGAATCCACAGCCCTACGCCCTACGCCCCGAGGCGCCCTTTCTTTTCTTATCTGCGGCGAGTTAAGGTAAGGGCTTCGCGGCGCGCCGGTCGGCCGCGGCGACGGGAGGTGAGCATTGGAATCCGTGGGATGGCCGTCCATACTGCCCCCGATCATCGCCATCGGGCTGGCGATCTGGACCAAGCAGGTCTATCTCTCATTGGGACTGTACATCTTCTTGGGCTGGACCATTCTGAACGGCTGGAACCCTCTGGCGGGGCTCGTGGAATCGGTCGACGTTCTCATCGAAACGGCCACCAGCCCGGGCAACGCCAAGACGCTGGTGTTCAGCGCCCTGATCGGCGCCATGATCACCTTCACGCAGCGCTCGGGAGGCATGGAGGGATTCGTCAACTGGGTCGACCGCATCGGTCTGGCTCGCTCCCGGCGCTCAGTCGGATTGCTGACCGCGGCGGTCAGCCTCATGATCTTTCTGGAGTCCAACTTCGGGTTGCTGGTGTCGGGATCGGTGGCCCGTCCGCTCTTCGACAAGAGCCGCATCTCACGCGAGAAGCTCAGCTACATCATCGACGCCACCTGCGCCCCCAAGTGCATACTGATCCCCCTCAATGCCTGGGGCGCTTATGTCGTGGGACTGCTGGCGGCCCAGCAGGTCGAGCAGCCCGTGGCGCTGCTGGTTTCGGCCCTGCCACTGAACTTTTATGCCCTCTCGGCCATCCTGCTGGTCTTCGTCGTGATCCTGACGGGTTGGAACCTGGCGGGCATGAGGGAAGCCGAACGGCGGGTGCGCGAAGAGGGAAAGCTGTTGCGCGACGGCGCGGTGCCGTTGGTTTCCGCTGAGGTCTCCGCCCTGACCGCCAAATCCGGGGTGCCGCTGCGGGCCCTCAACATGGTGGCTCCAGTCCTCACGATGGTGGTGACCGTGCCCTTGGTGCTGTGGGGAACGGGGGACGGCGACATCATGGCGGGGAGTGGTCCGGACGCGGTCTTGTGGGGCGTGATCGTGGGTCTGATGGTGGGCGCGGCTGCTTACCTCGTCCAGCGCATCTTCACGTTCAAGGAGTTGACCGACAACTTGATTCAGGGGATTCAGGGATTGACGCCGCTGGTGATCGTGCTGGCGCTGGCTTTCGCCATTGGGGCGACGACTCGCCGGCTGGAAACGGGAGAGTTTCTGGCCCAGGCCGCCCAATCGGTCCTCAATCCTGGATTCATCCCCGCCATCATCTTCCTGCTGGCCTGCTTCATCGCTTTTTCCACGGGGACGTCCTGGGGCACTTTCGCCATCATGGTTCCGATCGTGATTCCCATGACCCAGCTGCTCGGCCTGCATCCCGGCCTGACCCTGGCCGCCGCTCTGGGCGGCGGGATCTTCGGAGACCACTGCTCGCCGATCTCCGACAGCACGATCGTCGCCTCGATGGCGGCCGCCACTGATCACATCGACCACGTGCGCACCCAGCTGCCCTACGCGCTGCTGGCCGCCACCACTGCCCTGGGAGGTTTTCTGGTCTTCGGCTTCTGGCTGAACTGAGCATCGCAGGCGGAGAGGCTGGAGGCGCAACGGCTCAAGGGAGGAATCATGGAGCTGCGGGAAAAGAAAGCGCTGGTCACCGGGGCCAGCAAGGGAATTGGGTACGCGATCGCTGAGAAGCTGCTTCGAGCCGGTTGTGACGTGGTCGTCTCGGCTCGGACCGACACGGCCCTGAGCGAGGCTGCCCGCCGGCTTCAGAACGAAACGAGCGGTCGCGTGCTGGCCCGGACCTGCGACGTCGGAGACGTACAGCAGGTCGGCCGGCTGATCGACTTCTGCCAGGATCGGATGGGCGGGCTGCAGATCCTCATCAACAATGCCGGCATCGGCATTTTCAAACCTGTCGCCGAGTTGGCCGTCCCCGAGTGGGACCGGCTTATGGCGACCAACCTCCATGGCGTCTTTTACTGCTGCCATTTCGCCCTTCCCCTGCTGAAACGGCAAGGGGGCTTCATCATCAACATCAGCAGCCTGGCCGGAAAGAATGCCTTCCCCGGCGGCGCCGCCTACAACGCCTCCAAGTTCGCCCTGACCGGCTTCAGCGAAGCCCTCATGCAGGAAGTCCGCTACGACGGCATACGCGTGGCCTACGTCATGCCCGGCAGCGTCAACACCTACTTTCGGGACAGCACTCCCAGCTCTGAGGAATCCTGGAAGCTCTCGGCGGAGGACGTGGCCGGCGTGGTACTCGACACGCTGCAACGCGACCCCCGCTGTCTGACCAGCCGGATCGAGATGCGCCCCTCCCAGCCACCCCGAAAGTAGCGCGCAATTCGAGATTTCAGGTCCGAGATTTGCAATTTGGCTGAGGGTTGAGCGTAGCGCTTGGAGGCTTCGCCCCGCACGGCGCCTCACTCCATCGGTTCGACGATCGTATGGTAGCGGCGCAGCTCCAGGCTGTCGAGCCGTTGGACGCGGCCGTTGGGCCAGCGGACGGTGACCGATTCGACCGCTTCCTCGGGAAGAAAGCCGAACACCAGGCGCAAGTCGTGGGCGGCCTGATAGCTGCCACCCCCCAGCACCTGTCGAACCAGTTGGCGGCTACTGGTCTTCACCTTGACTTCCGCTCCCACGGCGTCCCGATTGCTCACGGTTCCCTGGAGGCGGATTCCCAGCCAGGGATTCCGGTTCCCTCCGTCGTTGCGCAGCAGCACGGCGGGTTGTCCGTTGTTGACGAAGAGCAAATCGGCATCGCCGTCGTTGTCGTAATCACCCTGGGCCAGGGCCCGCCCCTGGAAGGAGCGTTTCCAGACCTCGCCCGCCCGCTCCATGATGGGCGTGAAGCGGCCGCCATCATTGCGGAAGATCATGGGGGGCTCCGAGGAGGTGACGCCGTTGCGATACAGCTCGATATTGTCCAGTGGATGCCCGTTGAGCACCACCAGGTCCAAGTCCCCGTCGTTGTCGACATCGACGAATCGCACCCCGAAGCCGCTGAACAGGAGTGCGGCCTGGCCCAGACCGCTCACCACCGTGACATCCGAGAAGAGGGTGTCGCCATCGTTGACGTAGAGGTTGTTCATCTCATAGTCGATGTTGGTGACGATCAGGTCCAGCCGCCCGTCCCCGTTGAAATCTCCCAGGTCGGTCCCCATCCCGGATTCCGGCTTGGCACTGATGCCGTAAGCCACCTCGGCCAGCAGTCCCACCTCCTCGAAGGTGCCGTCGCCCCGATTGTGGAAGAGAAAGTTCGCCACGGCGTCGTTGGCCACGTAGAGGTCTGCGAATCCATCCCCATCGATGTCACCCGCGACGACACCCAGGGCTTTGCCCGGCTTGCCGGCCCCCGCCCGCCGGGTGATGTCGGTGAAGGTTCCATTTCCGTCGTTGCGAAAGAGCAGGCTGGGAATCGGCTTGAAATAGTCGGGATGGCAGTAGGAGCGGAACCCGTCGCGGCGTTCGCCGCACCACACGTTCTTTTCGTAGTCCCACTCCAGGTACACGCAGACGAACAGATCCAGGTCCCCGTCGTTCTCCAGGTCGAAAAAGGCAGCGCTGGTCGACCACAGCCCCACGGCCGTTCCGGATCGCTCCGTAACGTCTTCGAAGCGGCCATCGCCCCGATTCCGGTAGAGGGTGTTGGCGCCGTACCCGGTCACATAGATGTCCGACCAGCCGTCGTTGTCGAAGTCTCCGACCGCCACTCCGTGCCCGTAGCCTTTGCCCGCCAAGCCTGCTTGTTCGGTGACATCCGTGAACGTCCCGTCGCCGCTGTTCCGGTACAGCGCATTGCGGTTGGCGGCGGCGCTGGGGGAGTGCGCATGGGGGCCGCTGTCGACCAGGAACAGGTCGAGAAAACCATCACGGTCGTAGTCGAGAAAGGCGCCGCCGCCCCCCATGGTTTCGATCAGATACTTGTCCGCCGTGGCACCGTTGCGGTGGGTCCACTGGATACCTGCTTGCCGCGTCACGTCCTGGAAAGTCACCGTCCAATCGGCAGAATCACCGGACGGCAGCAGGGCAACGCTCAGCGGCAGGAGCAACAGGAACATGCAGAAAATTCTAGCATGGGGATCCCCGGGGCCAGTTGCGGCTGACAAATGGAGAGGTTTCAAAGCCCAAAGCTGGGACAGACTCGAACAACCAAGCACCCAATCCCATTCTGGGCTGCCGTCCTCTGGGCCTCGGCTACGGTTTGCGCAGCTCCTCGGGGGGCAACCGGTGGCCTTCTTCGAAGTACCACTCGATCTGGCTGAGGATTCCGCGCAGGATGCGGACTTCACGGGCAGTCAGGTCGGGGCGAAACAGATTGCGGACGACCGACATGATGTGGTCGGGATTGGAGGTGCTCAGGAACCCGACCCGGGTCAGCAGAGCCTCGAGCTGGCCCACCATCTGCTGCCGCTGTTGCTGGCTCGCGACCGTTTCCGAGGCCACTCGCGGAGAAGCCTCGCCCAGTGCCAGAAGGAGCTCGTAACCGAAGATCAAGACGGCCTGGGAAAGATTGAGCACGGGATGCTCCGACCGGGCCGGGATCGAAGCCAGCAACTGGCAGCGTGCCAGCTGAAGCTCGTTCAACCCCGTCCGCTCCGGCCCGAAGATCACGCCGATGCGCATGAAACTGATTTGCTTCGCCATCTCGGCTGCCGTTTCGCGAGCGCTTCGTATGGGGCGTTGCAGGAGCCGCCCCCGCGCCGAAGTAGTACCCACCAGAAGGTTCTCTCCCGCTACCGCCTCGTCCCAACTCTCGAACCGTTCCGCCTGTTCCACCAGCGGATATGCCTTGCCGGCCAGGGCGCGGCAGCGGCGGTCTCGGGGATCGGCGGGCCGCACCAGCTTGAGCCGGCTCAGCCCCATGTTCATCATGGCCCGAGCAGCCGAACCGATGTTCCCCGGTTCTTTGGGTTCGATGAGAATGATGCAGAGATTGTGCAGGGAGGAATCGGAGGAAGGCCGGCTCACGGTTTTCGTACTATATCATGGGCTTTTTGGCACACTCTCTGAAACGATTCCCAGCGGCGGCCGTAACCAGTGACGACCGAGGGAATCGGAGACGGGAGATCAGTTTGGACCCGGGAAGCATGAATGCAGCCGGTTCGAGCGGGGTGGTTCGAGAACCCGCATTCGACCGCGGAAGGGATCGGAGCACGGGCTCCAATGGCGAGCGTTGGATGGTCCGGGGCTTCTGGACAGCTTTTGCGTCGTTCGCCGTGCTGGTCGTCGCCGCCACTCCCCTGGCCGGCCGCCCTGACGGAACCACGATCCCCGGCGAGGCCGGGGACACCACCGTGGTTCAGGCGCCCGCCCTCTGCGCCACCCTCCCGGATTGCCATTCCGGCCCCACCAATACCCTCAACATGATCGGGGGCGTCCAGATCACGGGAGCACCAGAAGGCCCGTACGAACCGGGGCGGCCATACGATCTGGGTCTGAGCATCACCGGCAACTTCTTCACCAGGCGTTACGGATTCCAGCTGGCAGCTTTCTTCGAGGACGATCAGACCTCGGCCGGAACCTTCCAGACGATGACTCCCGATACGGTCGCGTTCGATTTTCAGGGCCAGCAGCTGCTGACCCACAAGGAGCCCCTTCAATCCGGGCAGGTCGCCTTCCGCTGGATCGCGCCGGCGGAAGCCCGCGGCCCCGTCGTACTGCGCGTTGCGTCCAATTCGGCCAATGGGGACAACTCGGAGGGGGGAGACCACATCAACACCGCGGAACTGCTCTTGACGCCGGCCGCCACGCCGCCACTGGACCCCTTCTTCTTCCCCCAGATCGGGGCCGGCTCTCAGGGAGGCCTGCGCTTCACCACTGAACTGGTCTTCGTCAATTCCGGCGAGACATCGGCCCTGGCGGTGGATCTGCTGGACAGCTCGGGTGCCCCCTTCGCGGCAGAGATCGTGATGGGCGACCAGGTCCTTCCCCAGCAGAGCAGTTTCGAGACCCAACTGGCTCGAGGGCAAGCCCTCAAATTGCTGCTCACCTCGAGCGGCGGCATCCGCGCGGGCTACGCGCGGGTCACGGCTGCACCGAGTGTCGGCGGGACGGCCGTTTTCACTTTGACGGATAGCGCGTCGGGCATCGTCCGATACGAGGCCGGCGTCCCGGCCAGCCGGCCACTGCAGGAGTTCAGCCTGGCCGTCGACATCGACCCGCTGGCGGGCAGCGACACGGGCCTGGCCCTGGTCAATCCTGCAGCCGGCGCGGGCGAGGCTCCGGCAGGAGGAACTGAGGCAGCGGTGACACTGCGCCTCTACGACCCGGACTTTCAGCTCCAGGGAGAAGAATCCCTCACGCTGAACCCGGGGCAGCACCTGCCGCGCTTCGTCTCGCAGCTCTTCGAGGGCCCGATCTCGATGTTCGGCGAAGAGGCTTTCCGGGGCAGTGTCACCGTGCAGAGCGATCAGCCTCTGGCGGCAGTCACTCTGCGGCAGACCCTGGTCCCGACACTGACCGCCTTTCCCGTGATCCCGGGCCGGGCCGACGCGCCTTGAGGCTGTGACACGGGCAAGCCTTGCCGGTGACTTTCAGAAAAGGGTCGAGGCGTGAGCGAAGGCGGGTGAAGTGGCGGGGATCCGCCTCTGATTCGATTGAGGCTCAGCGGACTCGCCGGGCCAACTCCCCGGCCAGCTGCTGGACCTGGTGCAGGCGGATCAGCATGTTGCCCTTCCCCAGCGTCGTCGCCTCGACCGTATGGCTGAGTTGAAAGAACGAGGATTCGATCAGCTGTTCGATGACCTCGGCGTGCGCGGCGATTTCTTGGAGTTCGAGTTCGAAGCCGTTGCTGGAGAAATCTCCTTGGACGGCCGAATGGGTGCCGCTCTTCGAATCGAACTCGGACAGCACCGGCCTCAGCAGGGACCGCAATCTCCCGGCTCGTTTGTCGACCCGCTGGAGGCTCGACTTGAAAACGCGGCGCGCCTCGCGGTTGGCCGGCTGCCGCAGCGCCCGCTGGCGAGCCAGTTGGGCCACCTCGACCGCATCGTTGAACTCCCGCCTGCGCTGGATCAGGTCGGTGAGGAAGGCGCGAACCAGGTACTCCACCCGTTGTTCCAGGAAGAAGTCGCGCCGGTAGATTCGCCGGCCATCCGGCCGGATGAGAGCGCGCGCTTCCATGGCGACCCAGGTGAAGTGGGCGCGCAAGATCGGGTTCTGAACGGCGGCTTCCGGCAGCTCGTCCGGTGCGCCCCGAAGCGAGGGCCAGGCGAGCAGCAGCAGGAGCGCAGCCAGCGCGCGGGGCTTCCATCTGCGCAGAGTCATCATTGACTTAGACGCAAGGGGAGGGAAAGAGGTTTTGTTTCTGAGTTCGAAAAGTCTCGACACTGCGGGTGCCACTCGAGAGTCCCTGACCCTATAATGGTCGTCTGAGACCGAGGAGGACCGCGATGGGCGATGTCAAATACGTGTCCAAAGTGAAGATCCTCCGGCTCCAGGGGCCGCTGCGGCTGGCCTATCTGCCCGCCGAGGAGGAGCCGGTTCGTTTCGGCGTGCACAGCGAGATTGCGGAGCACTACGGAGTAGACCCCGAGCGTTTCGAGCCCTGCGCCACCACGCTCGACTACATCGTGGCGGCCGCCGGCGGTTGACTGACCGGCACCCTGGGAGGCGCGCTGGAGGCGCGCGGGATTTCAGCCGGAGAAGGAAGACTCGAGGCCGACGTGACCGGCGAGGTGGAGAGCCAGGACGGGGTGCTGGTGATTCGGCGCATTCACGTCGCCTACCGGATCGCCGCCGAAGCCGAACACACCGATGCCATCGACAGGGTTCATCGGGTACACGCGCGCTATTGTCCGGTCTACCAGTCCATCAGCGGAGCCATATCGATCAGCACGGAATACGAGCGGGTCGAACCCGCTCAGAGTTGACGGGTCATTCCTGAGAAACGGGCGGTTGCAGCAAATGGTCGATCAACTCCGAGGCTTCCTCCTCGGAAATGTCCTTGACGGCCGCAATTTCGGAAATGATCAGCTGCCGCGCTGAATCCATCATCTTCTGATCGCGCAAACCCAGGTTCTTTTCCTGGCTGAGACAGAACAGTCCGCGCACTACTTCACCGATGTCCGAAAGCGTGCCGTTTTGCATTCTTTCGGCGTTCTGCTGGTAGCGGCGCTTCCAGTCCGAGTGCATCTCGTACTCTCCGTGCCGAAGTGCCTCGAACAGCTCCTCCAGTTCTTTCTTGCTGCTGATTCTGCGAAGCCCGATTGCGTTGATGTTGTCCTCGGGAACCATGACAGTGGAGTTCTGGGATTGGATCTCGAGCACATAGTACTGTCCTCGAGTCCCCCCGATCTTCCGGGACACGAGATCCCGAATGACTGCGACCCCCTGATTGGGATAGACGACCTTCTCCCCGATCCGAAACTTCATTCGACCTCCCTCTGCCCAACGGCCACTGGAGCGGCGATTCCGCCCGACTGAAAATGGGCGGCGGACGTTTCTAGTGATCATCGCCGTGGAGACGCCACCGCTGGCAG
>JBFKLX010000061.1:0-25874 GCA_041630155.1 Acidobacteriota bacterium | reverse complement strand
TTCCTCGACAGTAATGACGCCGTCCTTGCCGACCTTCTTCATGGCTTCGGCGATGATCTCGCCGATGGTCGCGTCGTTGTTGGCCGAGATGGAGCCCACCTGGGCGATCATCTCACCCTTGACCGGCTTGGAGAGCTTCTTGATCTCTTCGACAGCTTTGGTGACGGCCTTGTCGATGCCGCGCTTGAGGGCCATGGGATTGGCCCCAGCCGCCACGTTCTTGATTCCTTCCTGGACGATCGACTGGGCCAGGACGGTAGCCGACGTAGTGCCGTCACCGGCCACGTCGCTGGTCTTGCTGGCGACTTCACGCAACATGGCAGCGCCGACCTTTTCCAAACCTTCCAGTTCGATTTCCTTGGCCACGGTGACGCCGTCCTTGGTCACGACCGGGGAGCCGAACTTCTTGTCCAGCACCACGTTGCGGCCCTTGGGGCCGAGCGTGACCTTGACCGCGTTGGCCAATTTGTTCACGCCGCCCAGCAAGGCGCGGCGTGCCTCTTCTCCGTGTGTAATCTCCTTCGATGCCATTGTTTCAAACTCCTTGGATTTGATTCGATCTCATTGAACTCGTGTCAAACAGGCCGGGGCCATCAGGCGCGTACGGCTTTCTTCTGCAGGATGCCCAGCACCTCGTCCTCACGCATGATCAGGTACTCGGTCCCGTCCAGCTTCACTTCCGTTCCGGAGTATTTGCCGAAGAGAATGCGGTCGCCCACCTTCACGGACATACCGACCTTGGTTCCATTGTCGAGAACCTTGCCATCACCAGCCGCCACGACTTCACCCTCCTGGGGCTTCTCCTTGGCGGTGTCGGGGATCACGATCCCCCCGCGAACTTCCTCCTCCTTCTGTTCGATCCGCTTGACCAGGATGCGGTCATGCAAAGGTTTGATCATCGCAACTCACTCCTTTCTCTCGTTTCTTGAAAATACTGGATGTCTAAGTCTTTGGGCGCCTGCCTCTTATGTTGATCTCGTTAGCACTCCTGACAGACGAGTGCTAAGAATATCAAGAGGCCGTCCCGCTGTCAACTGGGCATATAGTATCGGCTGACACACCGCGCAAGGTGCGGCTTGATTATTCACCCAGATCCGATACAATCGGGCGGATTGGCCGCGGCTGGAGGTGGGCTGACCGGAGTTCCTCGCACCCTCCCCTGTTTCGCGTTCTCAAGGTTCCGGCCTCGAGATTCATTCGAGGTTCGATGATCGCAACTCGAAGCCTCTGGTGGAAACCGAAATGAAAGAACTGCACCTGGAAGGTCTGAAGAAAGTCAAGAGTGGGAAGGTCCGCGAAGTTTTCGAAGTCGGGAACGACTTGCTGCTCGTGGCAACGGACCGGGTCTCGGCCTTCGACGTCGTCTTGCCGGATCTGGTTCCGGGCAAAGGAAAAATATTGACTCAGCTGTCGGCCTTCTGGTTCGAGCAGACCCGCCGGCTGTGCCCCAATCATGTCTTGGCAGTCGATTGGGACGAATTCCCGTCCTCCCTGGCGCCCTTCCGAGAGGAGCTGGAAGGGCGGTCCATGCTGGCCAAGCGCTGTCGCCCCCTGCCCATCGAGTGTGTCGTTCGAGGCTATCTGGCGGGCTCTGGATGGAAGGAATACCAGGAAACCGGATCCGTTTGCGGGGTGTCTCTTCCGAAGGGCCTGAGAGAATCGGAACGGCTCCCGGAACCGATCTTCACCCCCGCCACCAAAGCCGCCAGCGGTCACGACGAGAACATACCCTTCCAGCGCGCTGCCGAGCTGGTGGGCTCCGAGACTGCTCAGCGGGTGCGGGACTCGAGCCTGGAAATCTACCGCTGGGCCAGCCGCCACGCCGGCCGGCGGGGAATCATCGTCTGTGACACCAAAATGGAGTTTGGCTGGCAAGGCTCCGAACTGCTCCTGATCGACGAGCTGCTGACGCCCGATTCCTCGCGCTTCTGGCCGGCCGATCGGTACCAGCCGGGCAGGCCCCAGCCGTCCTTCGACAAGCAGTTCATTCGCGACTACCTGGAGACCCTCGACTGGGACAAGACCTCGCCTGGTCCGCGACTTCCTCAGTCGGTCATCGACGCCACTTCTCAGCTCTACCAGCGCGCTTACCAGCTGCTCAGCGGGCCTCCTCAGCCATCGTGCGGGGACTCCGAGGACCGAACAACGGGTCAACCGGCCTAGTCGCTCTGCCGTCATGTTGGAGAGCCAAGCACTATTGCCCACAGGAGCAGCATGATTTCCGACTGGAGCTGGCTCGATATCCTGGCCCTGGCGGTAGTGCTGGCGTCATGCCTGGCTGCACTGTTCAAGGGCGTGCTGGCCGAGCTGGTGTCCCTGGCCAGCGTGATCGTGGGATTGCTGGTGGCCATCTGGTTTCATGCCGAGGGAGAGGCACTCTTGCTGCGCCTGGGCCTGGGGGAGCTGGCGGCCTATCTGGCCAGTTTTTTCTTCCTGTTTCTGGGTTGCCTGGTGGCGGGAGCCGTGATCGGCCACCTGGCGGACTCGCTCTTGCGCGCTCTGCACCTCAAGTGGGCCGACCGCCTCCTGGGTGGCGTGTTTGGGCTATTGAGAGGATGGCTCATCGTGGCGGTCGTGTTTCTGGCGATGGCCGCTTTCCCGGTCGGCAGCCGGGTGGTCGCCCAGTCGCAGACGTCGACCTTCTTCCTGACCAGTGCGGGAATCCTGGTCGAGTTGGCGCCCAAAGACTTTCAACAAAGGTTCGAACAGGGATATCGGGAGATTTATCAGCAGTGGATCCAGCCAAACGAACCCGAAAAAGGCCGGCAGTAGCTCGTCCCAGCATCAAAGAAGTCCTGGAGATCCTGATCGACGAGATGGTGGCGAAAGGGATTCTCTGGCCGGAGGCCCTCTGCCAGTTCGAGAAGCTGTTTCTACTCAGGGTGTTGAGAGAGACCAACGGCAATCTGAGCAGCGCCGCTGAATTGATGGGGGTCCACCGCAACACCCTGTCCAAGAAACTGCGACTGCACGGAATCGACAAGCATCATCTCGGCGATTAGCGGGTTCGACCACGGGAAGAGACGCGCGGGTTCGGGGGGGGACCAGAAAGCTCCCGCTTCAGGTGAGCTGCACCGAGACCATCTCAGAGATGCCGGGTTCGGACATGGTGATGCCGTACAGTGCGTCGGCCACTTGCATGGTCCGCTTGTTGTGCGTGATGAGGATGAGCTGGGTCTTTTCGCTCATTTCTCGAATCAGGGTGGTGAAGCGGATGATGTTGGCATCGTCCAGGGGGGCATCCACTTCGTCGAGAACACAGAACTGGCTGGGGCGGTAGGCGAACAGCCCCATCAGCAGAGCCAGCACGGTAAGCGCTTTTTCGCCGCCCGACAGCAGCATGACGTTCTGCAGTCTCTTGCCCGGGGGCTGGGCGAAAATGTCGATCCCGCTTTCCAGGAGGTCTTCCTCGTCCAGCAGCCGCATCCCGCACTCACCTCCTCCGAAGAGGCGCTGGAAGAACTCCTGGAAATGGCGGTTGACGGCTTCGAAGGCCTCCTGGAACTGCTGGCGGCTGCGCCGGTTCAGGTCCTGAATGGCCCGTTGCGTGTCGGCAATCGAGGCCTCGATGTCCTGCCGCTGGCCGGTCAGGAACTGGTGGCGCTCCTCACTCTCCTGATACTCCTGGAGCGCCGTCATGTTGATCGGGCCGAACGAGTCGAGCCGGCTGCGCAAGCGTTCGTAGCGCTGGACGACTTCCTCGAGCGGCTGATCGGCCACCACCTCACGAAGTGCCTCCTGGAGCGGCACCTGGAGCTGCTCCAGACACTGCTGGGCAATGTTCTGCAGCTGAGTTTCCCAGCGGGCCCGGTCCACGTGCCACTGCGACAAGACCTCTTGCAGCTCTGATTTCTCCTGACTCAACGCCCCCACGCGTTCCTCCAGGGCGGGCAGGGCCTGGCGCGAATCCGCGTAATCTCGCTGCCTCTCTTCCAGCCGTGCCGCCGCGCTGCTGGACTCGGTCTCGAGTTGCGTGAGTCTTCCTTCCAGCTCTTCCACTTCCTGGCGGCGTTGCTGCACTGCTTGCCGGCTGCGACGGCTCGACTCCAGCGATTCGCTCAAGCGCTCTTGCAGCCCCTGCTGCTGGTCCAACACGCGCTGAAGCGTCCGTTCCAGGGCGGCTCGCCGTTCTTCCAGCACCTGGCGGCTGGAGGAGAGGCTGTGCAGGTGCTGCTGCATCCTCTCGGATTCGATTCGAATCTGCTTCAAGGACTCGCGCGCCTGCTCGATGGCCGTCTCGCTGCGGCGGTTTTCAGACTCCAGCTGTTGGCGCTCCTGGGCGGTCTCCTCGAGGCGCTCCTGAGCGCGGCGACGGTCTTGCTGGAGTGCCTCCAGCCGCTGCCGCGCCTGCTGGAAGGCCTGCGTGTGCCGGGACGAGTCGGCCGTCAGCTGATCGATCTGGTGCTGCGAGCTCAGGGACGACTTCTCGAGCCGGTAGATTTCGCTCTGGGATTCCCGAAGAGCCTCTTCCAAGCCTGCCTGCCGGGCCTGAAGTTGCGATTCCCTCTGCCCCAGCTCCCGATCGGTCTTGGCCAGGGCCGCGATCTTTTCCTCCAGCTGCTTCTTCTGCCGCTTCAAGCTCAGCAGCCCCAATTTCTTGGCGTCCTGGGCGCTGGCTCCCAATAGCCCGCGGGGAGAGAGGGTCTCTCCTTCGAGCGTCACGAAAGTGGTGTGAGGATAAGAGTGAGCGAGGTGCAGGGCGCGCCCCAGGTCCGAGACCACGACTGCTTCGGCCTGCTGGGGCAATACCCGGAAGAACGCGCTTTCGACATCGGGTTCCATGTGCAGCAGCGAGCGCAACGGTCCCAGCACGCCTTCTTCCCGGGCCAGCTCTCCGAGGTCGGTTGGCGAAGGGGAATCGAAATGGCCGAAGCCGTTGGGATAGAGGGTCAGGAAGGTGCACTTCCCGCTCTTGAGGTTCTTGACTTCGGAGAGTCCTTGCAGGGCTTCCTGCATCGACTCGACCAGGACGAATTCGAGTTCCTCGTCGAGAAAGCCTTCGACCAGGTTTTCGTAGCGCGACTCGGTTTCGAGTTGGTCGGCCAGTGTGCCTCGGGCTCGGATCGTCCGGCTACTGCTCAGGTGGTTGAGAAACTTGCGCACTCTCTCACTGTATTGGGAATGGCTGAGTTGGACTTCCTGGAGCGACTGGAGGCGCTCCCTCAGGGCGATGAGCCGCTCGTGATTCTCCTTACGGTCCTGCTGTGACTGATGCAGCTGGGATTGCAAGTCCCGGCTCTGTTGCTGTGTCTCTTCCAAGCGCTGCCGGAGTTCCTCGATAGCCTCTTGCTCCTGGCGGAACTGCTCGCGCCGCTGGGCGAGGCGTTCTTCGGCGTCTTCGATCCGCAGCCTTCCCTCCTGCAGCTCCACCTCCTGCTGCTCCTGCTGCTCGAGAAACTCCTCGAGGCGGTTCTGCAGTTGGGCCTCGAGGTTTTCCAGCGAGGCCTTTCGAGCGGAAAGCTGGATCTGGCCTTCGGTCAACTCCTCGATTCGCCCTTCGAGCCGAGCCAGCTCCCGAGAGTGCTCGTCGACTTTCCGGCCGTGCTGACTTTCCTGTTCCGAAACCCGGCCGTGCTCGGCCTGGATCTCCTGTTCTTCCAGTTTGAAGGCCTGCAACTCGGACTCGACCTTTTCCAACGATTTCGAGATCACCTGTTGCTCGGCCTTGGAGGTTTCCAGGTAACGGCTGATGGAGTCGATCTGTTCGCGGTGGTGGCGGATCGAGCCTTGCACGCGATCGGTCTCCAGGGCCATCTCCGAGCGGTCCTTCTGGAGTTGATTGAGCTCTTCCTCGAGCCGGTCCCGCTGCTGGCTGGTCGACCGGTAGAGCCGCTGCGCCTCGGTCAGGGATTCGTCCAGAGTGGCCTGGCGCTGCCGCAGCTCTTCGAGCTGACTCTCGCAGCGCGACAGCTTCTGCTCGAGTGACTGCGACTCGAGTTTGAATCTCTGCAGCTGAACGCGGCGGAACTCCGCTTTGACCTCCCGGTAGCGCCGCGCCTTGGCCGCTTGCCGTTTGAGCGAGCGCAGGCTGCGTTCGACTTCGGAGATGATGTCGTTGACCCTGGAGAGGTTCTGCTGGGCCATTTCCAGCTTGAGTTCGGCTCTGCGGCGGCGGCTCTTGTAGCTGAGGATGCGGGCTGCCTCCTCGATCACCGCGCGCCGGTCGGAGGGGCGACCGGTCAAGAAGGAGTCGATCCGGCCCTGAGGAATCAGGGCATAGGTGGCGTAACCCAAGCCCAGGTCCTCCATCACCTTCTGGATGTCCTTGAGCCGGCATCGGCGCTGATTGATCAGGTAATGGCTCTCACCGGAGCGATACAGCTTGCGGCGGATTTCAACGGTTTCACCCTCGGACTCGGTGCCATCGATGGAGACCGTCTGGCCGCCGGGCCGGCACAGGGTCAAAGAGACCTCGGCTACTCCGGAAACCTTGCGCTTCTTGGAGCCGCTGAAGATCACGTCCTCCATCTTGTCGCCGCGGAGGAAGCGCGGACTCTGCGAACCCAGCACCCAGCCCAACGCGTCGAACAAGTTGGATTTCCCACAGCCGTTGGGTCCAACCACTGCCGTGACCCGATCGTTGAACTCGACTTCGAGCTTGTCGGCAAAGGATTTGAAGCCGACCAGTTCGAGTTTTTCAAGCCTGAGCATCGCTTGCAGTATACCTTTCCTGCTGGTAGTTGCCGCTGGCTATCATGACAGCCGACACTGACATCCGGGGCCCGCCGGGAGGCCGTCGCCGGGTCTGTCGAAAAGCGCCACTGGTCGGGCTTTTGATATATTGAAGGGGTGGGCGTGGCCCCGAAAGGTGTGGGTTCGTACATGACGCGAAAGCTCTTCCCAACATTCTTTTCTCTCGCACTGTTCGCGGGCATGGTCTCTCCGGCTGCCCAGACCAGCGAGTTTTTTCCGCTGGAGGAGATTCGGCCCGGACAGCAAGGGGTGGGACGGACCATCTTTCGGGGCACGCAGATCGAGGAGTTCCAGGTCGAGATTCTGGGGGTACTCTCGAACTTCGCACCCCGGCAGAATCTGATCCTGGCGCGTTTCGCCGGGGCCGGCCTGGAAGAAAGCGGAGTGTTCGCCGGGATGAGCGGCAGCCCCGTGTTCATCGACGGTCGCCTGGTCGGGGCGGTAGCGTATTCCTTCCCGTTCTCCAAGGAGCCCATTGCGGGCATCACGCCCATCGGCGAGATGGTAGACATCTTCGAGGAGCAGCCGGGAGGGCTGCCCGGGCAACGGCCTCGGCCGCTGGTCACTCCACGTCGCACGGCGCAGATCCCTGACCTGGCTGATTTCCTGGACCGTGTCCGGCCTCGCGGACGGCTCGAGTTCGCCACCGACCAGGGTCGAGTGTTGCAGCCGATCGCCACACCGATCAGCCTCTCCGGCTTCACTCCGGAGACGCTCGAAGCCTTCGGTCAGGCCTTCCGGCAGTCCGGGCTGGTCCCGGTCCGCGGGCTGAGCACCTCGTCGCAAGGGGATTATGCCCCGGTGGCGCTGCAACCGGGCTCCACCGTCACCGTCCAGATGATGCGCGGAGACCTGGAGATGAGCGCCAGCGGCACCGCGACTTACATCAGCGGAGATCGCATCTATGCGTTCGGCCATCCTTTCCTGGGGGCTGGCTATACCGACATGCCCCTCAACCAGGGGGCGGTATTGGCCGTGATTCCCAGCCTCCAGAGCAGCCAGAAAATCACTGCCACCACGGAGTTCGTGGGTTCCATCCGGCAGGACCGTGCCACCGGCGTCCTGGGGATGCGGGGAGTGAAGCCCCAATTGTTGCCCTTGAAGCTGAAGCTGCTCACCAGCCG
Organism: Acidobacteriota bacterium; assembly: GCA_041630155.1. Lineage (GTDB taxonomy): Bacteria > Acidobacteriota > UBA6911 > RPQK01 > JANQFM01 > JBFGHG01. The sequence continues at coordinate 18,057 of JBFKLX010000061.1, read as the reverse complement.
GAACGCCGAGAGAACATTGGATTTCGAGCTCATCACCGATCCGGTGTTGACCCCCTTCCTGACCGCCCTGGCAGTGTTCAACAGCCTGGCTTCCTCCGAGCGCACCCTGGGGGGACAGACTCTTCAGGTGAAGTGTGAGGTCACGCTGGCGGATCAACCCCGGGTGCGTTTCGAGAACAGCGTGGCCGACTTCGCCAACACCAACGTCTCGGCGGCGCTGGCGGCGGCCGCACCCATCGGATTTCTCTTGAGTAGCGGTTTTGACGACTTGAATTTGAAAGGGGTGGAAATCGAAATCTCCTCCCTGGAGGAGAACCGCCAGGCCACGCTGGATGGGATCTGGGTCGATCGACTCGAAGTGGAGCCCGGTGAAGAGGTCAATCTGACCGTCTTCCTGCGCAAAGCGAGCGGCGAGGTTTCGACCCAGAAGTATCCCGTGAAGATTCCCGAAGAGATCACTCCCGGCCCGCTCCAGATTCTGGTCGGCGAAGGCCTCGCGGTGACCAAGCTGGAGGAGGACGCAGGCGAGGAGTTCGTCCCCAAGAATCTGTCGCAGCTGGTCCGAGCAATCAACAACATCAAGAAAAACGACCGGCTTTACATCCGAATCTACCGAGACCGCGCCGGCGCCGTGGTGGGCGGGGAGGGACTCCCCGGGCTCCCCCCCTCGATGCTGGACCTCTACGGGTCCAAACACACCGCCGGCAACGCCAAGCCGATTGGCAAGGTCATCTATGTGGAACACGAACTGCCCGGCACCAGCTACGTTTTGAGTGGCCACAAAACGGTGCAGATTCAGGTCTCGGAATGATTCCTGGGGTCGATCCGGTTCCGCCATCAAACCTCGAGTCCCCATCATGACGAAAGCGCGCTTCTCGATCCTCTTCCTGTGTGCGATCGCGTTTGCCTCGCTCCTGCAGGCGGCCAAGCCCAGACGCTGGATGGTCTCCTCCGCGAACGATTTTCTGGCCGGCGATTTCGAAGGAACGTCCCTGAGCAGTGACGGGCGGATCTTCCTGGCGCCCGGGCAAGAAATGGTCCTGGACACGGACCAGCCTTTGATTCACGCGGCGGTCGCCGACAAGTCGGGCAACCTGTTCGTGGCCACCGGGAACGAAGGCAAGATCTTCCGCCTCCCGCGCCGGGGAGACGGCGAGGAATGGGCCGATCTGGAGGAAAAGGGGGTCTTCGCCCTGGCGGTCGATTCTTCCAATCGTCTCTACGCGGGCGTTTCCCCGGGGGGGAAAGTCTACCGCATCGCCGGCAAGGGGCAAGTGGAAGCGTTTTTCGACTCGGGCGCCAAGTTCCTGTGGGACTTGGTGTTCGACGAACGGGACAACCTCTACGTGGCGACCGGGCCGAAAGGACAGGTCTTTCAGGTCGATCCCCAGGGGAAGCGGGATCTCTATTACGACAGCGCTGAGACCCACGTCATCTCTCTGGCGCGCGATCTGGAGGGCCGTCTGGTGGCCGGCACCGCTCCCGGCGGACAGCTGATTCGAATCGACCGCAAGGGCGCCGGCTTCGTGTTGTTCGATTCCTCCATGGAGGAGGTCCGGGGCATCGTCTCGGACCGCTACGGCAATCTCTATGCGGCCGGGCTGAGTTTTCAGGACGGGAAGACTCCAGCCAGCAAGCCCGCCGCACCCGCCCCTGAAAAGAAAGGAGCCGACTCGAACGGCGACGAAGAGGAGACCATCACCGTGGCGAGCGGCCGCAAGGGCAAGCGGCTGGAGGTATACCGGCACTCCCGCAGCGGCCTGATCGAGACCATCTACAGCGCCGACGACGAGCTCGCCTTCGACCTGCTGGTTCGCGACGACGGGACAGTGCTGGTGGCGACCAATCAGAAAGGCCGGGTGCTGGCTCTCACCCCGGATCGGCTGGTGCGGCTGGTGGCGCAGACGCCCAACGACCAGGCCACCGTCCTGGTGGATGTCGAAGGGACCCTGTACGCAGCCACCAGCAACCTGGGAAAGGTCTACCGGCTGGGAGTCTCGCCAGGTGACCGCGGAGTCTACGAATCGAAGGCATTGGACGCCGGAATGCCGGCCCAGTGGGGAAAGATCCGATGGAGTGTGGACAGCCCGCGTGACACGCTGCCCCGGTTTCGAACTCGCTCGGGAAACACCGAGAAGCCGGACAGCACGTGGAGCGACTGGAGCGAGCCGCTGAGTGAGGCAGGCGGCGCCCAGATCGCCAGCCCTTCCGCTCGCTTTCTCCAGTGGAAAGTCGAGTTCAGCCGCGCCGCCGGCGACAATGCGTTGCTGGGTCAAGCCAATGCCATCCGCTGGGTGGAAATCAACTATCAGCAGCGCAACGTGGCGCCCCTGGTGCAGGAGTTGACGATCCAGCCACCCGGCACCTCTCTGGTGAAATTGCCGGTTGCGGCCAATCCGGCTTCCGTGGCTCTGGGCGGGCCCGATGATGCTCACCTCTACGCCCTCCCCGATGTGGTGCGGAAACTCGGACTGCCCACGGTCACGCCGCCCCCTCAGAAGATTTTCATTCCGGGGGCGCGTTCCATCACCTGGAGCGCCAAGGACGAGAACGACGACGATCTGGTCTATTCTCTATTCCTCAAGCAGGCCGACGAAAAGGAGTGGAAGCTGCTGGCTGCAGATCGCACCGACTCTTTCTTCACAATGGATGGCGCCAGCTTTCCGGCCGGCCGTTACCAGGTGAGGGTCGTGGCTTCGGATCATCTCAGCAACCCACCCGCCTCGGCTCTCAAAGGAGACCTGATCTCGCCTCCCTTCGTCCTCTCCAACGACCCTCCCCGGCTGGAGACAGACGCCCCTCAGACGGGAGCGAAGAAGGCCGAAATTCGTTTTCGGGCCAAGACCCAGGTCAGTTCGATTTATCAAGCTGAGTATTCTCTGGATGGCGGGCCCTGGAGTATTGTCTCGCCTGAAGACGGGATCGCCGACAGTCCTGAAGAGTCGTTCCTGCTGGAGCTGGACGACCTCTCGGCCGGCGAACACATTGTAGTTTTGCGTATCGTCGACTCGGTGGGCAACCTGGGCACCGGCCGCGTGATGCTGCGTGTGCCCTGATTCCTCACGGCTGCGGACCTTTCGCTTGGAGGGTTGGGATCATGAACGGTGAAACTCTGTTGGCGGCGGCGGAGAGCGGAGACCTGGAACGGGCAAAGAAGGCGCTGGGGCGGACGGCGGAGCGGGACACGAAGTCTCTGGGCCTGGGCAAAAGCCCCGTCCAGGAGGCCCTCTATCGGGGTCACCGCGAGGTGGCCGATTTCCTGCGCGGACACTGGCAGCTGGACTTGTTCGAGGCAGCCGCCCTGGGAGACTCCGACCGCATCGCACAGATCCTGGACAGCGAGCCCGAATCGGTGAAGCAGCACAGCTATGACGGCTGGACTGCTCTCCATCTGGCGGCCTTCCTGGGGCGGGCCGAAGCGGTCGAGCTCTTGTTGCAGAGAGGCGCCCCGATCTCGGCGCTCTCTTCCAATTACATGGCAAACACGGCGCTGCATGCGGCTGTCGCGGGCGCTGCCTCCCGCCCGATCGTCGAAGCCTTGCTGCGCGCAGGATCAAATGTCAATTTGCAGGCCGGCGCCGGGGTGTCTCCCCTGCACCTGGCGGCGGCTCGCGGCTCGACCGAACTGACGGATCTCCTGATCGAAGCCGCTGCTGACCCCTCCATTCTCAGCGACGAGGGCAAAACCGCCGCTGACATCGCCGAGGCGCGTGGCCACGCCGGGTTGGCCGTCCACCTTCGAAACATCCCCAGAATCGCATGAACGGTCGACGGATTTCCCGCACTGCTGCCACCAGACGGGGCCCAGGAATGACCGGAAGGTTCCTGAGGCAGCATTCCGGGGGGAGCCGGAAGATCAGGGGTCGGGCAACACTTTTTCCAGTTGCCGCTGGCGTTCCAGGAAATAAGGCTCGGTGGGAACGCCTTCCTTCAACTCGATGAATTCCGGGCGGGCGTCAGTGACGTTCCCGAGGCGATCCAATCCGAAGGTGAGCCGCCCCAGGTGCCGTCCGCGCTCGACACTGGACAGCAGGACGGCATTGTTCACCTGTAACGGCGTGCGCAGCATATATCGCTTCTCTGCCACCAGAACGGCGTAGATGCGATCGTGGGCTCGGGCGATCCGGGCGGGGAGGGAATCCTCCCGGAAAGGCCCAGGCCCCACATCGATGTCCGCCAGCACCACGATGAAATCCACTTTGCCCGCAAGTTCCTCGGCCGCCGCGCTGACAGCTGCCACCGGGTCGTTGCCGACGAATCCGGAGTTGGGCTTGACTTTGAGCGGATCACTGACTCCCAGGAATCCGATCCGGAGAGCCTCACCCGTGTTCAGCCGGGCTGCCGGAATCGAGACGACGGCGTAGCGAGAAGGCGCCCCAAGGGAGGCGTTGCGAGGAGTCAAATTGGTGGAGATGATTCGAGTGGGCAGCTCCATCCGCTGTAACTCTCCCCAGAAATACAGGTCCTCGGGGGTCAGGTTCATAACCTCGATCGGCAGCCGTTGCAGCCCCTCCGCCATCAACTCGTTGACAGCTTTGGAATGGGGACCCAGCGGTTTGAAATAGTTCCCGAGATCGACCTGCAGCACCGCGTCGCCCGTCTTTTCAGCATATTGCCCGCTGAACCCAGCCCGGCGGGCCAAGCCCCCTGCCGGGTTGGCCACGCATCCGCAGGGACCGAAATTACCCCGCACGAAACCGCTGAAGAAAATCGTCACCGAGCTCGGCTCAGGCCCGGAAGCGGCCGCCGGATGAGACGGCCAGCTCGAGACGACCAGCCCGGTCAGTACAATCAGGAAACCTGGGATCCATCGCTTCATCATTCGAGACTCTATTGTATCCCGGACAGCCGGCCCAATCGGCTTTCCAGCCGAGAGATCCAGACTGGAAGATGCCGAGTCAGGCGGAGAGTCGCGCTTCCACGGTACTTTCGAGGCAATGTCTCTTCTTGCATTCTCCCGAAAGAGCTGAGTAAAATCCGATCAGGGTCTGGTGCGAACGCGGGCGAGTGCCTGGCGAGCGGGAGAGGCGCGATGACCATCCTCGCAGTTTTGGTCCTGCTTTTGTTGATCGGTTTCTTGTTGTTCTGGACCTACGAGCTATCCGGGAGGATCGGTCGTCCTACTCTGCGAGACGAGGTGGACGAGATTCTCGAGTCGAATTGTGTCGACCAGATGATGCAGGAACTGGATCAGGTCGGCGAGAGTCAGTTCACGCGGGAGGAGATCTGGGAGCGCATGTCCTGGATCTGGAGAGAGATCAGGGTCTTTGCCTGGGCCTCGGACGGGCGCAGTTGCAATCTGCTGCTGGTCCCCTGCGGCTTGCTCTACGCGCTGGTCTGGTCGAAAACTCTGATCTGGCCGCACGGGGGAGATCTTCGCATTCTCCTGGGCGCCGAACTCTTCATGCTCTGCCAGATGAAGCGTGGGGGTTAGAGGGGCCTCTGAAGGCTGGGGGCCGATGCGGCGTGGCCTGCCGGGCAGCCCTGCCGTTGATTCAGGTTCGTTCTGGCGCGTGGCGCTATCGCCTTTCTCTGCGAAACTACTTTCCCAATGTCGGGCAGGCAGCGTCAGGGGTTGCGAGTCAGTTCGATCACTCCGACTTTGGCCAGGTCACGAAGGAAGTGATCTACGACTTCCAGCGGGACGGGCTGGGTTGCGGCTGAAAGGTTGTCCCGAATGGACAGCACGGACCGTTTTCCGTCGATGAGGTTGACCAGAAGATAGCGGTCGAAGGCATGCGCCGGGTCCGCGTACCAGAGCCGCTCCTGCTCCGAGAGTCGAAGTTCCGGGATTCCGGAAGCCAAGGGACCTCGTGTCCGCCGCCGCGGGATCCAGCGGGCAGCTTCCCGCTGAGCGTCGGATTGAATCAATGGAACGGGGAACCGTTCGGCTCGCTGATGGTAGGTGGCGATCAGGGTGCGCCGCTGCAGCTCGGCCTGCCCCTGCAAAGCCTGAGTCCAGGTGTTCACCAGCTCCCGGGTTTCCTCGAAATCGGCGAATTCGAGGATGCTGGCGAGCGCCCGGCTTTCGCGCTGGAGAGCAAAGTCGACGGCGGCTTTCGCCTCCTGGTACCTCTCCTGCAAGCTCTCGGGCGCCGCCCCCAGCAACCAGCCGACGGCCTTGCGAACATCGGCCAGGAGTCGGGATTGTGCCTGGGCCGAGACCAGGGTGCTGAGATCCCGACTGCGGTCGGCATCGAGCGAGGCCATATACCATAACGCCGCCGAAGCAATCAGTTCGCATCGCTCCAACTCGACGGGATCGACCTTGTCGGGGGTGTCCTCGCTGGTGTGATGGGTGTAATCGGGCCAATGGCCCAACATCATGGCGGGAATCCCCAGCATCCCGTCATTGAAAACGACATGGTCGCTGCCTCCGCTGAACGGGACGATCCGAAAGTTGAAACTGCTGCGGTTGCCCTGCTGCCGGCCCAGCTCGCGGCGATCCACCTGAGCGGCGATCTCCGCGACCACATCCGGTAAAGCACTGCTGATGGAGGGAGGAAGCCAGGTGATGTTCAGGCGGCTGCTGATCTGATTCAGGTCTTCGCCGACCATGTCGAGGTTGAGGCTGGCCAGAGCGCGCCCCCCGAACTGGGACCCGAGCAGCTCGGGATGGGCGTCTACATAGGCCATGGTTCCAAAGAACTCGGGAACCCAGAGAAATCTGAGGGTGTGGCGGGGGCGTTCCAGCTTCCCCTGCTCGATCAAGGTTCTGAACGTGCGAGCCATGTCCAGCAAGGCTGCGCTTCCGCTGGCGTTGTCGTTGGCAGACTCCTTGGGATGGTCCAGATGGGCCGTGTAGATCAGCAGTCCCGGTGGATCCGAGGCGCCCGGGATCTCGGCCACGACCACATCCATTCGACCCGGCTCCAGCCCGACTCCGGTGACCGACCCGTCCAGGATGACTTTCTGGCCGCGCGCCAGAAGGCTTTGGAGCTTTCGCCCCTGGCGGTTGCTCAGGTTGAAACCGAAGGTCACGTAGGGCAGCTCCTCGGTCCGGGGCCACATTCCGGTGTAGCCGGTCATGTCGGGGTGATCGGCGACGCGGTGATCGTCCAGGTAGCAGATCACTGCCACGGCCCCGTATTTCAGAACGGCCAAGCGGTGCACTTCCCCGCCATATCCGCTGGCCAGGACCATTTTCCCCTTCACCTCCTTCCCCTCGTAATCGGCTTCGGAGGTACCCTTCCCCACGTCCACCAACTCGGCCCTCACCTGGCCGGCATTGGAGTAGGTGATCACGCTCATCGGAACGTCCGGGTAGCGGGCCAGCAACTCCTCATAGGGTGCGACCATGCGCAGCTGGGCCGACTCAATGGACCAGCCCGAGGGAGACTGCCAGGTCTGATACTGAACGATGCCGTCCGATTTGAAGCTCTCGACCCATGCTTCGGCGGAGGTGAAGCCGAAGCCCTGGAGACTTTTGAGCACGTAGGCAGCCGCCTCCGAATAGCCCCGCGATCCCTGGACCCGATGGTGGCGGGTGATGGCCAAAACGTGGTCCTTGGCCAATTCGCCGGAGAGCTCATCGGCAAGAATCTCCAGGGTCTCCAGCGGCATCAGGTTCGGGCTCTCGGCAGGCAGTGGCTGAGAAGCGGCAAGCCCCAGCCCGAGGAGCAAGGCGGCTGTCGAACAGAAGACCCATCTCATTGGCATTTCTTCTCCGTCTCCCGGAGCGTCCTCCGAGGAATCAATGATTCCATCTGAGGGCCTCAAACACAACTTCCCCGGGCAGTGCCGGCCCCGCCAAGGAAGATTTCGCAGCTCGAGGATCGGAGGGACGGACGGACCTCGAATTCGAAGCGCCAAGTGCCGAACTCAGGGCGCGTCGAGGTGTCCGAAGCGCCGCGAGCCCGGGATCGCTGCTCGCTCTTGTTTGTGGTTGTAGGATTGGCGACTCAGCGGCGGGTTCACTCGCCCAGCAGTCGAGGCGCTTCCTGGTCGGAGTGGCTGGCTTCGATTTCTTCCAGCGACTCGGCGGCGGTCCGGATGGTCATGAAGCGATTCAAGCCGAAGACCTCGTCCGATCCGCTGGAATCGAATCCCAGGACTCGTTTCAGACCGGCCACGGCGCGCTTTTCCTTGAACTTTCCCAACTGCCAGATCACGATCTCGTCGAAAGGGACACCGAAGGGATACTCCGAACGGGGTTGATCGGGCATCTCCTCGAGGAGCTGCAACAGCTGGAGGCGGATCGCTTCCGAGTCGGGCGAAGGCCGCCACACCCGGCGAACCCCCCATCCGTCCAGGCGGTACACCGGCCCTACCGGCAGCGGCAATTTCTCGGGGTAGCGCAAAGGGTGGTTGGCACAGAAGGTCGTGAGCTCATCCCGGATCGGCATCTTGCGGAGAGTGCAGGTGGCAGGTTCCGGTCGCTCCTCGAGGCGATAACCCGCCTGCCCACGGTTTCTTTGGTTGAACCAGCACGTGTGGCAGCAATCCTTGAACTGTTGTCCCATCGCCTCGAAACCTCCCCCTGCGAGCCGGCGGCCCCTGGTTCAATGACCGGGATCGAGAATCATCGGTTGCGCGAAATCGGGTTCGCTCTGCAGCTGTTCATAGGTCTTCACGACCCCTCCATGCTCCTGCTCGAATTGCCGGGCGTCGGCCAACGCCTCGAAGCTGACGAGGCTGGGAAGGCAGCGGTCCCACCCCAAGGCATACTGACTTCCGCTCCGGTCCCGCCTCAGCTTGTCCAAAGAACAGCACAGCATCACCGAGCTGTTCTCGACATAGAAGGCTTGGCTCGCCGGGATCATGCGGCCGCTGGGGTAGTCGGACGTTTCGGCGGAAACCACATCGTGGCGCCCGCTTTGAACGTGGAGCCCGCAGCGGGGGCAACAGACGGTCTGGACTTCGCCGTTGTCCAGAGTGATGCGATAAGCGGTTTGTTCGTGCAGCGGTCGCCGGCAAGCCTGGCAGACGTCCCGATGGTCGAGATAGCCACAGGCACACAGGGTCCCCGCCATGACGATCAGCAAAAGCCAGCGGTTGGACATGGAAACGTCCTCCCTTCAGGAGCGGATACAGCCATTCTACAAAATTTTCCACTCTCCGTAAGGGCAGTTCCCGACACCCATCTTCAGCGAAGGTCGCCCACCAGCTGTGCGCGCCGCAAGCGCTCGTAATAATCCGAGTCGAGTGGCTCTCTGAGCTGAAAGCGGAAGCGGGCCAATTCGGCCAGACTGCTGCGAGCGTCTTCCAGAACATGGATCTCCAGATAGTATGGGTGAGGGGACCAGAAGCTCTGGATCTCCTGATGGCGGCGCCAGCTGCGGCTGTGACGGGGCTGGTCCGACTCGAAGATCACACGCTCCGCCGAGAAGGAAAGCCGCCCCTGACAACCGCCCAGCAGGTGCAGATGTTTCACCAGAATCTGGTATTCGGGACTGACGGCCTCCGGGATCCGGTCCGTGATCGGCCGTTTCAGGCTGTTCGCCACCAGTGCAAAGGCCTCGTCGCTGAGGGGCTCGCTTTCCGGCAAGATCGTGAAGTCGAAGCTCCGATCCAGGCCCATCAGCAAGCGCCGGTCTTCCCAAGTGAGAAGAGAGAACTTCTGCGGCGAGATGCGATCGAAGCTCTGAATATCGGTCCACGTCCAATTTCGAGAATGGGCCTCTTTGGAGGCACGATATTCGATCCCCTGGTCTGAGACGCTGAGCTCGCCGCGGCAGCCCCCCCAGGGGTCGTGATCGTGGCGAACCTGGAAGGAGAATTCCTCCGCCCAGTTGTGCGAATGGACACTCCAGAGGACCACTCCCAACAGAAGCAAACGGATTCGGGTCCGGGACCATCGCGTCGGCAGATTCGACTCTTTACGCATCGGGGACTTTCCACCCTTTCCAGATGTAATAGATGACCGGGTAGACAGCCAATTCCAACAGGACCGAGGTGAAGACACCCCCCACCATCGGGGTGGCGATGCGCTTCATCACGTCCGCCCCGGTTCCCGAGCTCCACATGATGGGCAGCAAACCGACGAAGATCGTTCCGGCCGTCATGATCTTGGGGCGCACCCGCTGAACCGCACCCTCGTGGATGGCTTCCGCCAATTCCCGCCGGCTGCGCAGGAGACCCGCCTTGCGGGCTTTCTCGTGAGCCACGTCCAGGTAGAGCAGCATCACGACCCCGGTTTCCGCGTCCAGACCGGCCAATGCAATGATGCCCACCCAGACAGCAATGCTGAGGTTGTAGCCCAGCAGATAGAGGAGCCAGAACGCGCCGACCAGGGAAAACGGCACTGCCAGAAAAACGATCGCGGTCTTGGCCACTGAACCCGTATTCAGGTAGATGATCACGAAAATGATGATGATCGTCAGGGGAACGATGAGCATCAGGCGGGCCTGCGCCCGCACCAGGTATTCGTACTGGCCGCTCCAGTTGATGGTATACCCCTCGGGCACCTCGACATTCTCTTGAACGACCCGTTGAGCCATGCTCACGTAGGTGCCGACGTCGATCTCACTCAGATCCACGTAGATCCAGGCATTGGGACGGCTGTTCTCGCTCTTGATGCCGGGCGGGCCCTTGGTGATCTCTATGTCGGACAAATAGCCGAGCGGCACCTGCTGTCCGCCCGGCGTGGGGACCAGGATCTCGCGAAGAGAGGCAGGATCCTGCCGCAATTCCCGGCTGTAGCGCAGATTGATGGGGTAGCGCTCGAGTCCCTCCACGGTGGTTCCGATATTCATGCCCCCGATAGCGGACTGGATGACGTCCTGAACGTCTCCGACGACCAGGCCGTAGCGGGCGATTTCCTCACGCTTGATCTTGAAGTTCAGGTAGTTGCCCCCCATGACGCGTTCCGAATAGACCGACAAGGTTCCGGGAACGCGCCGCACCACGGCCTCGACTTGTCGGCCCAGTTCCTGCAGCGTTTCCAGATCGGGGCCCGACAACTTGATGCCGACCGGGGTCTTGATGCCGGTCGACAGCATGTCGATCCGGGTCTTGATCGGCATGGTCCAGGCATTCGTCAGACCGGGGAATTGAATCGACTGATTCAGCTCGTTGATCAGTCTCTGCTTGGTCATTCCAGGACGCCACTCCGACTCCGGCTTCAGCGTGATCGTGGTTTCGATCATGCTCAACGGTGCCGGATCGGTGGCCGTCTCGGCCCGCCCGATCTTGCCGAAGACCCGGTCCACCTCGGGAAAGGTCGCGATGACCTTGTCGGTCTGCTGGAGAATCTCGCGGGCCTTGGTGATAGAGAGGCCGGGCAGGGTCGTCGGCATGTAAAGGATGTCCCCCTCCCAGAGCGACGGCATGAACTCGGACCCCAGCTGCAGGTACGGGTACAGCGAGACGACCAGGATGGCGACGGTCGCGACCAGCACCAGCCAGCGCCAGCGGAGGACGAAATCCAGGACCGGCGTGTAGATCCTGAACAGGATTCGGCTGAGAGGGTTCTTCTCTTCGGGCCGGATCCGACCGCGAATCCAGTAACCCATCAACACGGGCACGATCGTGATGGCCAGCAGCGCCGCAGCCGCCATGGAGTAGGTCTTGGTGTAGGCCAGAGGCTTGAAGAGACGCCCTTCCTGCGCCTCCAGCGTGAAGATGGGCATGAAGGAGACCGTGATGACCAGCAGGGCATAGAAGATGGTGGGGCCGACTTCGCGGGCGGCGTCGTTGATGATTTCCCAATGGGGCTTCCGACCCTGGTCGCGCTCCAGGTGCTTGTGCGCATTCTCGACCATGATGATGGCGCCGTCCACCATCGTCCCGATGGCGATCGCGATGCCTCCCAGGGACATCACGTTGGCATTGATTCCCTGCAGATACATGACGATGAACGCGATCAGGACGGCCAGGGGCAGCGTCAGGATCACTACCAGTGAGGACCGCAGGTGCAGCAGAAACAGGGCGCAGACGACGGCCACGGCCAGGCCTTCTTCGAGCAGTTTTTCGCGCAGCGTGTCGATGGCTCGCTGAATCAGGGCCGATCGATCGTAGACCGTGATGATCTGGACGTCAGGAGGCAGCCCCGACTTCAGCCGCTCCAACTTGTCCTTGACCCGCTGGATCACCTCGTAGGCATTGGCGCCGGAGCGCACCACCACGATACCTCCGACCGCCTCACCCCGGCCGTCCAGCTCGGCCAGCCCGCGGCGCATCTCCGGCCCCATCCGCACAGTCGCCACATCTTTGAGGAGTATGGGGACACCACCCGGAGCGATGCCCAGGGCGACCTGTTCGAGATCCGCCATGCTCTGTATGTAGCCTTGACCCCGAATCATGAACTCGCTTTCGGACATCTCCAGCACCCGCCCGCCAACCTCGCTGTTGCTGCGCTGCACTGCGGTGCGGATGCGGGAGATGGGAATGTCATAGGCGCGAAGCTTGTTGGGGTCCAGCGTGATCTGATACTGCTTGACGAAGCCTCCGATGCTCGCCACTTCGGAGACTCCCTCCAGGGAAGTCAGCTCGTACTTGAGGTACCAATCCTGAATGCTCCGCAGGTCGGCCAGATTCCGTGTCGGCGAAGCCAGCGCATACATGAAGGCCCACCCGACCCCCGTGGCGTCCGGACCCAGAGTGGGGGCTACCCCGCGCGGCAGCCTTCCCGAGACGTAGTTCATGTACTCCAGCACCCGGCTGCGGGCCCAGTACAGGTCGGTACCATCCTCGAAAATGACGTACACGAACGAGAAGCCGAAGAAGGAGTAGCCGCGCACGGTCTTGGCGAAGGGGACCGCCAGCATCTGAGTCGTGATCGCGTACGTGACCTGGTCTTCCACCACTTGCGGCGACTGTCCCGGGTATTCGGTATAGATGATCACCTGAACGTCGGACAGATCGGGAATCGCGTCCAAGGGAGTGCGCGACAGGCAGTAAAATCCGCCCAGAGCTGTCGCCAGGGTCCCCAGCACCACGAGGAAGCGGTTGTTCAAGGACCAGTCGATGATCTTCTCGAGCATGATCGTCGTCTCCCTCCCATTCAGTGGCGGTGCTCGGGGGAAGCCTCCGGCTCAACCGCCGCAGATCTCTCCTGCGAAGTCAGCTTCTGGATGGCCTCTCGAAGATTGCTCTCCGAGTCGATCAGGAACTGGGAAGACACCACGACTCGTTCGCCCTCCCGCACCCCCGTCTTGATCTCGACCACTCCGCCGCCGCTCATGCCGAGCTGGACTTCACGCACCTGGAAGGTCCCGTCTCCCAGATCGAGCACGATCAGGTTGCGCAGTCCGCTGCGCAGGACCGCTTCCTGCGGTACGGCCAGTACGCCGCGCGCCGAAGGCGTTTCGAAGATGACATTGCCGTACATGCCTTTGCGCAGCTCCCGGCGAGGATTGGGCAGCTCGATCGAGAGTTTGAGCGTGCGGGTTTTTTCATTGAAGAAGGGGTACACGTAGCGGATCGCGCCGCGATAGGTCTTTCCCGGCTGATAGGGAATCTCGATTCGAGCCGACTGTCCGACCGTGAGCCAGGGGATCTGGTCTTCGAACACCTCGGCTTCTACCCAGATCGAGGACAGGTCGACGATCTTGAAGAGGTTCATTCCGGGACGTACGTACATCCCTTCCAGAGCCTGGTCCATCTTCTCCACCACCAGCCCTCCGACCTGGGCGTGAACGCTCAGCGTTCGTGCGACCTCGCGCGACTTCTCCAGCTCGCGAATCTGCTCGTCGCTGATGTCCCAGTAACGGAGGCGCGCGCGGGTGGACTCGAGCAGCGAGCGCGCTCGCTGGGTGACTTCGGGAAAACCGCCCAAGGAGAGGCGCTCGGCATAATCGATGGCCTGAAGGTACTCCTGTTGAGTCGTGACCAGCTGGGGGCTGTAGATCTCGAACAGGGGTTGTCCCTTCTGGATCGGCTCCCCCACGTAGTTGACATAGGCCTTCTCGATCCAGCCTTCGTACTTGGTCGTGACTTGATGGATCTGTCGGTCGTCGTAGGTGAAAGTCCCCACGGCCCGGATGGTGAATGGGATGTCGGTCCGCTGCACCCGGGTGCTGTCGACGCCGATGGTCTGGACGAAAGCGGGATCGATTCGCACGACTCCGGGCTGGGCCTCCAGCTCATCTTCGTAAACCGGAACGAGATCCATGCCCATGGGGGACTTGCCCGGCTGGTCGGAGACGTAGTTTGGATCCATGGGGGCGCGCCAATACTTGATCTTGCGCTCGCCCGCCGGAGGAGCCGCCGGACCGCTTCCCTTCACGGGAGTCAGTTGCATCTGGCAGATGGGGCACAGGCCCGGCTCCTGCCGGATCACCTGGGGATGCATGCCGCAGGTCCAGAGTGTCCCAGCCGCGAACTGCGGAGAAAGAGTCGAAGGGACCCGGAACCCGAGCCGGGACTGCAGGCCATGGAGCCAATGCCAGTCCAAGGGATTGGCCACCACCAGGAAAGCCAGCAGTGACCCGAGTATGAAGGACAGTAGACTGAATAATGCGGTCTTTCTCATGGCGACCTCGGTGCTCACCCCGTGGGCGGCCGCGGGAAGGGGACTCCCAGGGCCTGTTCCAGACGGGCCAGAGCTTTCCATTGATCCACGGTGAGTCGAATCTCCAGAAGACGCAACTGCAAAAGCGTCCTCTCCGAATCCAGAAGGTCCAGGACCCCCACCAGACCGGTCCGATAAGCGGCTTCCGCCGAACGCAGAGCCTCTTCGTTCTGGGGGATCAAGACCTGGCGGAACAGTTCGCGCTGCTGCTCGACGGTCTGGAGGCGGATCACTTCGTCGCGAACCGCCATTTCGATCTCGTCTCGGATCTTCCGGTAGTTCTCCTTGTCGGCCAGCAGGTTCTCCGTCGCCTCCAGCACCGCGGAATCCAACTTGTCCCTCCAGATCGGAAGGTTGACACCCACCGAGAAAGTCAACACGTTCTTGCCGTTGTCGGGTGGGGGGAGGAGCCGTCCCATCGGGTCTTCGCGATCTCCGACGTTGATGAAACCGACCCCGAGCGTGACGTCGGGCCAGTAGTCCCGGCGAGCCAGCTGGATCCTCTGTTGCCCCCGATCGATCGTCGACAGGACGGCCTCCAGTTCCGGGCGGTTCGCTTCCGCGAGGCGGTAGAGGGCGGCCAGGTCCAAGGGGGGCGAGGGTGGATCGGCAAGTTGCTGGACCGGATCGAAGCTGGTTTCAGGGGGCCGGCTGCGGAGCGTGTTCAGACGCGACACGATCGTCTCGCGCTGTTGCTCGAACAGCAGGATCCGGTTGGACAGCTGGCCCAGTTCGGCCTGGATCTTGATGACGGACTGCTGGAGGCCCTGCCCGGTGGAATAGCGCGACTGAGCGAGGCGCTCGAAATGGTCCAGGAGTGTTTCTTCCTCGCGCAGGATCCGCAGCACCTGGTCGAGATAGGCCAACTCGTAGTACGCCTCCTTGCCGTCCGCGACCAGCTTGCGCTGGAGCGCGCGGAAGCCGTAGTAGCGGGATTCCGCCTCCCGGAGAGCCGTTTGGGCCTGCAGGTCCAACTTTCCGAACCAGGGAAAGCGCTGGCTCAGGGTCAGAGAATTCTGCTGGGGGCCGACCCGGGTCTCCGCTGAGCGGATGGCCTGGGTGAAGCTCAACATCGGATCGGGGAGGGTGGCCACCTGGGGTGCGCGCTGCTGGGCAGCACGGTAGCGGGCCCACGCCTCTCGAAGTGCCGGGTGAGTCTCCAAAACCTCCTGCAGCAGGGCGCTCAACTGCGCAGTCGGGACATTGAATTCGGACACTGTCTGGCTGCCTGACACGGGTGAAAACGCCAGCCAGAGGGCCAGCGGGACCCCGGGCAGGAAACCTGGTCGACTCTTCCTCATCTGGATAGACACCTGAACTGCTCTTGAGAAAATGGGAAGGGCGGGTTTCAGGCGGTCAGACCCGCACTGATCCCACCGTTACTGGGAAGCTCTGAAAGGAGTTTCTAGATCAGGAGTGAACCGACCCTCAGGAAGATCGCTTTGCCGCCTGTGGGAGAAGGATTGTCGAGGTTGCTCGGCGCCCAAAGCTCTGCGGTCGGAGAAACCGGAGCCACCCGCCTGAGAACCGCCCACAGTCCCGGGAGCCACTCCGAGCCCCCATCGCAGGCTTTCTTGGATAGCGTAGCCGCCCAGTCCGGCGTCAAGGACTGGCAAACGCCGCTGCAACCCGCCATGCCCTGGCAGGTCCCAGCGTTCTCGGCCCCGGTTTCCGGGCCGTGGCAGTGCTGCGCAGCAACGGGTGGTGACATCAATTCCATGCAAACAAGAGCGTGGGCCAGCCCGAATTGAGCACCCGTCAGCATCAACACACTGATTACCGCCGCCAGTCGCTTCGACATTCCTCATCAGAATAGTCTTTTCGGCGAATTCAAGTCAAACTGGGCCGGGCCGGTGAACCGGGCCGAGAGGGGCCAAACGTCCGCAGCCCAGCCGGTCGCGACCGGCCCCGGACCTGCAACAATGCTAAGGTGGGCTCATGCGATGGATCTTGATCGGCGCTTTGGCTTTGCTTGCCCTGATCCTGCTGGGAATCCTTCTCGCCAACTGGACGGCAACTTCGGTCGGCGGTCTGGAAAACGGCCGACTCAAACCCTGCCCGAATACTCCCAACTGCGTCTCGAGCCAGCCAACGGACGGCCCGCCCCCGCTGTCTCACTCTTTGGATGCCCCCGCCGCGCGACAACGTCTCGACGCCGTCATGCAGGAAATCGCTGGTGCGGAACTGGTCGAGAAACGGGACGATTACCTGCACTACCGGGTGGTGAGTCGGCTCTTCCGGTTCGCCGATGACGTGGAATTCCTGTTCGACGATGCCTCCAAGCAGATTCACTTCCGCTCTGCATCACGTGTCGGTTACTCGGATCTTGGTGTGAATCGAGCCAGGATGGAATCGATTCGAGCGGCGTTCGAAGAGGCGCAGTGACTCAGATGAACAGTTCCTCTTCCTGAGGGCGGTCCGCGCGGGTCGAGTCACTCTTGGAGAACAACACGTTGAAGCCCGCTCGGAGTCCTTTCACGAAAGAGGAGATCTCCACGGCTGGCTTCAACACGTCCTTCTGTATGACCTCGGTGGTCTGCTCGAACTTCAGAACGGTGTCGGAAACGAGGAAGTCGATCTTGTCCGCCTGCTGCCGACCCAGGGCGAGAATCTCCTGCACGAACGCATCGATGTCCCGCGACCGTTCTCGAATACGGGAGGAAATCTCATCCAGGTTGTTTCCCAAATCTTGCGCGGACAGTTGGAGCGGCTGCAAATCCTCTGAGATCTCCAACAAGCGAGCCTGCAGGTCCCGGAACTTACGCTCGACTTCCTGACTTCTCTGCTCCAGGCGCTGGGCCACAGCCCGCACTGTGCGCGAGGTCATCCAGAGAGACACGCACTGCACCGAGAAGGCTACTGTGGTGATGGCCACAAAGATGAGCAGCAAGGTTTCCGTGCTCAATTTTCCCGACTCCCGCGAAAAGGGGCACTGGGTCAGTTGGCGGAGGCCTTTCCGGCACCCATTTTCTTCTTCTTCTCTTGGGTGTAGGCTTCCTTGCCTGCGTCCACGGCGCGCGCGACTTGCTCCTTCTGCCGCTGGATGGTTTCCTTGCCTTTTTCGATCGTCTCGGTCACCCGGCCAGCTACTTCGCGGCCCTTTTCAGTTACTGCTTCTTTCTGCTCCCGGGCCTTATCGGCGAGCCAACCGGCTTTCTCCTTGACCAGCTCTTTGCCTTCCACCGTCTTCTGCGCCAGCTTTTCGGAACCTTCCCGATATTTGTCCCCGAGATAATGGCGAGTTTGCTCACCCGATTTGGGAGCGAAGAGTAGAGCGATGGCCGCGCCCACGAAGCCTCCAACCAGAAAATACGTCAACTTATCTCCACTTGAAGACATGATAATTCTCCTTTTCAACCTCCCCTGTACCCTACAGAGTAACACACTGTCTGGAGCCTGTATAATCCATTCGTGCACCCCATTCCCTGTGCTTTGACGATCGCCGGTTCGGACAGTGGCGGCTGTGCTGGAATTCAGGCTGATCTGAAAACCTTCGGCGCGCTGGGAGTTCACGGGATGACCGTGGTGACGGCCATTACAGCGCAAAACACCCAGCGTGTGAGACAGGTGTTCGAGTTGCCGGCGGGCTCGGTGGAAGCGCAAGT
>JBFKLX010000060.1:0-26045 GCA_041630155.1 Acidobacteriota bacterium | reverse complement strand
GTATCAGGGGGGAAGCGCCTCCTTCGTGCATCAGGATGGCGTTTTTCTGATGCGGCTCGAGCGCGGCCGGTTGCGGCGCTCCTATCGAGTGGTTCGCACCATCGGGTCGCGCTTTTTCCAGTACTACGTCGGACGCCAGCTCGAGGGCCCGGAGGAACGGTCCGAGCCGATCTGGCAGGAAGACCACGTCCTGCCGTTCGGATACTGGCTGGACGAGGGGCAGTGGGTTCCGGTCGTCCACATCAACGAAGAGGTTCCGGACGACCGCCGGTGGGACTTGTTCGGCCAGGCCAGCCGGGTCGTTTATGACCGCAACTGTTCGCCTTGCCACACGACGCGACCCTTCGGCGACTGGCTGATGACGACCGACGGCCGGCTTCGTTCGGGCGCCTTCCGCCCGCGCGACTTTTCCTTCGACCTCTTCGAGTACGTCAGCCGGTCGCACCCCGAAGAGTTTCCGCAGGCGAAACAGCCCCTCGACTTCAGCCTGGCCGAACTCGAGCACTGGTTGGATGAAAAGGCGAACGGCCTGCCGGCGAAGGACTACGCGGTCGTGCTGGGAGTCAGCTGCGAAGCGTGCCACAACGGCGCTTTGGAACACGTCCGGCGCAGTGAAGAGCGCGCCACCAGCCAGCGGCCGCTCTTCTTTCCAGCGGGAGAAGAAATCATCATTCCGGCCGCAGGCCAGGAGCCCGACCAGGTCTGGGGACGACGCCCGGAGAATCTGAACTGGATCTGTGCGCGGTGCCACTCCGGCGGGCGGCCTCAGTTCGCCGCGGGCATCGACACCTGGAACTCGACCGAGTACAGCGACGCTGCCAGTGGCGCCTGTTACACGGGCCGAACTCCAGAGGGATTGGGGCCGCTGACCTGCACTCACTGCCACGATCCCCATCAGACGATCGGGAAGGCCTGGTCCCGTTCGCCCCGCTTGGACGACGCCAGGTGCCTGGCCTGTCATCACTCCTTGCGCCGCCCTGAGGCGCGCGCGCAGCACACCCACCACCCGGCGCAGTCGGAGGGCGACCGCTGCATGAACTGCCACATGCCGCGGCTCAACGAGGGCTTGCAGCAGATGGTGCGGACGCATCACATCTTCAGTCCCACAGAGCCTGCCATGCTGGAATCCAATCAGCCCAACGCCTGCAACCTGTGCCATCTCGAAAAGAGTGTCGGCTGGACCTTGGGCCACCTGGAGGCGTGGTACGACACCGAGTTCGACCGCGACAAGATCGCGGCTGCCACCGGAGATCTCTCCCGGCCCGCCGCGCTCGGCTGGCTGACAAGCTCCCATGAGGCGACGCGGCTGGTGGCTGCAGAGGCCCTGGGTCGCAGCCGGGCACGCTGGGCATTGCCGCAATTGATCGAGATGCTCGACGACCCGTACCTGATCAACCGGCAGTTCACTCAGAAGCGCCTCGAGGAGATGCTGGACGTCTCGCTGGCCGAGCAGTTCGGCTATCGCTTCTACCAGAGTCGCCAGCAGCGCCGGAAACCCCTGAAGGCGCTGCGCCGGGCGATGGAGAAGGCTGGGCAGTGAAGAAGATTCGCACCTGAGGCTCGAGGTCGGCGGCGCTACCTCCTCCAGGCCAGCCAGCGCTGGAAGAGGCTTTTCACGAACGGTGTCAGCCTGGTGCGGTTGTAGGCGTCGCCCGTCTGGCGAATGGCTTCCGCCTGGGTGGGGTAGGGGTGGATCACCGAGGCGATCGTACCCAGCCCGACGCCGCCCACCATGGCCAGGGTGATCTCGCTGATCAAGTCCCCGGCATGGCGGGCCACGACGGTGGCGCCGACGATCTCATCCTTGCCGCGTTTGACGTGAATCTTGACGAACCCCTCGGTCTCTCCGTCGGCGATCGCCCGATCGACGTCGCGAAGTTCGCGCCGGAAGGTATCGACCCCGAACCCTTTTTCCTCGGCGTCCTTCTCGTACAGCCCGACGTGCGCCACTTCCGGGTCGGTGAACGTGGCCCAGGGGATGGTCAATCGCGAGACCTTCTTGCGTCCCAGGAACAAGGCGTTTTGAATCACGATCCGCGCCATGGCGTCGGCCGTGTGCGTGAACTGATAAGGCGAACAGATGTCTCCCGCGGCATAGATGCGAGGGTTCGAGGTCTGCAGGAAGTCGTTGACGCGGACGCCTCTCTTGGGATCGTACTCGACTCCCACCGATTTTAGCTCCAGCCCCTCCACGTTGGGCCTGCGCCCGGCGCCCACCAGGATTTCGTTCACCGCGATTTCCTGTCCGCCCTGGGCGGTCTCGACGTGGAGCACTTTTCGCGAGTCGCGCCTCTCGACCTTCCGAATCTGAGCGCTCAGGATGATCTTCACACCGTCCCGCTGCATCGCCTCGTGGACGATCTGGGCGGCTTCCTGGTCTTCCCGGGTCATGATCTGCGGCAGCACTTCCAGCAGATAGACTTGCGCTCCGAAGCGCTGGAACGACTGGGCCAGCTCACAGCCGATCGGCCCCGCTCCGATCACGGCTAGCGAGGCCGGCAACGCGGTCAGGCCAAAGACCGTCTCGTTGGTGAGGTAGCCGGCCTCCTCGAGCCCCGGGATCGGAGGGGCCGACGCACGCGCGCCGGTAGCGATCACGGCCCGGCTGAACTCCAGGGTCTTGCCTTCGACCTCAATCGTGTTCGGCCCCGAGAAGCGTCCTTGGCCGAGGAAGACGTCGATCCCGAGGCCGCGAAAGCGCTGGGCCGAGTCGTGATGGCTGATGCCGGCGCGGAGCCGGCGCATTCGCGCCATGACGGCTGGGAAGTCGACCCGCGCCCCGTCCGGGACCTGAACGCCGTAGCGCCCGGCATCGCGCACATTGGCGAAGGCCTTGGCGGCACTGATGAGGCATTTGGATGGGACGCACCCGACGTTGAGGCAATCGCCGCCGAGCAAGTGACGCTCCACCAGGGCGATCCGCGCTCCCAGGCCGGCCGCTCCAGCCGCGGTCACGAGGCCCGCCGTGCCGCCCCCCACCACGACTAGGTTGTAGCGCCCGGCCGGTGCCGGGTTCTCCCAGTCCGGGGGGTGCACATGGGAGACGAGCTGGCGATTGTGTTCGTCCATGGGCGGAAAGTGAATGGGATTCGGCTGGTCTCGCGTCATTCGATCTCCTCGCTGACCCTCTGCTGGAGCGCCCGGCGGGCGACTCGAGTCACATAGACGGTAACCACGATGGTAACCACCAGCCCGACGATCCGGATCACCCACTCCAGTCCGGAGCGCTCGGCCTGGGAGCTTCCCAAGGTGGCCAGATCCCCGGCCAGAGACCCCAGATAGACGTACATCACGGTTCCGGGGATCATGCCGAAAAAGGATGCGACGACGTAGTGGCGGAGGGTCACGCGGGTGATTCCGTAGGCATAGTTGAGCAGATTGAACGGAAAGACCGGGCTGAGTCTGGTCAGGGCGACGATCTTCCAACCTTCACGGGCCACGGCATCGTCGATGGCCTTGAACTTTTCGTTGCCCTCGATTCTCCGGGACACCCAGTCGCGCGCCAGATAGCGCCCGATCAGGAACGCGGCCGTGGCCGCCAGGGTGGCCGAGATGGCCACGATCACTGAGCCTCTCAGTACGCCGAAAACCAGGCCTGCCCCCAGCGTGAGAATCGACCCGGGCAGGAAGAAGACTGCCGCCAGGACATAAATGATTCCAAAGACCAGCGGGCCCAAGGGACCCAGGCCCCCCACCCACTCCAGAGACTGGCGCAGGTAGTGTTGAACGTCGAAATACCGTCCCAGGGCCACCAGGACAATGATGGCCAGCAAGGCCGCTACCAATCTCCATCTCGATCCAGCTCGCGGTCTTTTTTCGGTCATACGGGCCTCCCGTTTTCGTTTTGAGCCGGAGCCGAACTGCCTGAACAAGCCTCGGGTCGCTGCCCGCCTTCAGAGCAATCCCTCGCCTGCGGGGCTGTCGGGACGTGGCTCGGCATCACGACCAAATCGTTCGTTTTCTCGAAGTCACCGCTGATCCGTTTCGTCCGGTTCGGCCATCCGCTCCAGGACTCGTGCCAGAGCCTGGGTCCCCTGGCGACCGTGGCCGGCGGCCTGGGCCGCCAGGAAGAGCTGGCGGACCAGCGCGGTCCCGGGGAGCGGCGCACGTGAGTGATCCGCGGTTTCCGCCACCAGCCGCAAGTCCTTCTGGATCAAATCGATCATGAAACCGGGGGCGAAATCTCGCTGGACGATCTTGGGTCCCAGGTTGGAAAGTTGCCAGCTCCCGGCGGCGCCACCTTTGACCGCCTCGAGCATGACCCCGGGGTCGAGGCCGTTTTGGCGCGCCAACACGAGCGCCTCGCAAACGCCCAGCAGGGAGGCCGAGACCAGGATCTGATTGCAGAGCTTGGTCAACTGCCCGCTGCCGACGGGGCCGCAGTGAGTGATCGATTTTCCGAGGGTGCCGAGAATGGGCTCGACTCGCTGGAAGATTTCCTGCTCACCTCCCACCATGATGGCCAGGGTGGCATTCCGGGCTCCCGTGTCTCCGCCAGAGACCGGGGCGTCCAGGAGATGGCATTGCTTGCGGGCCAAAGCCTCGCCAAGCTGGCGCTCGACCTCGGGAGAGATCGTGCTCATGTCGATGAGCACCGAATCGGGGCGTACCGCTTCCAGTACCCCCCGCGGGCCCGCCACCACGTCTTGGACGTCGGGCGAATCCGAGACCATGGTGATGATCACCTCGGCACGGGACGCGACCTCGGCAGGCGAATCTGCGACATGAGCGCCCCGATTCCCGAGGTCTTCCGTTCTCGATCGAGTTCGGTTGAACACAGTGAGCGGGTAGCCGGCAGCCAACAGGTGACCGGCCATCGGCTGCCCCATGATTCCAAGTCCGATGAATCCAAGTGTTTGCATCAGCGTATTCCTATGTGTAACGAGCTGAATTCGAGCCGGGCTCAAGGTACCGAAGTTGCGGGATTCGGGAGGGGGGCTCCCGAAGGCGTCGCCCCCGGCTGGGCCGAGACAGGGATGCGAGCCCCGAGTCGAGCTTGGACCGCTTCTGATTTGGCCGGTCCGGCGGCCCGTAATACAATTCCGGGAGGAGTTCTGTAATGAAGCCATGGATCATCGTCGTCATCGTCCTCATTCTCATTCTCTTGCTGGCCGCCGTCGCCGGGGTTCTCCTGGTCTGGATGGTCAGCCAACCGATTTCGGTCTCGGGCACCACCGTCCTCGAGATTCCGGTCGGCAAACCCATGACAGAGGGTCAATCGGAGAACCCGTTCGAGTTGCTCTTCGACTCCGAGCGGCTGACCGTCTTCGACTACTGGCGCCTACTCGATTATGCGGCGTCTGACTCTCGGGTCAAGGCGTTGTCTCTGGAAATCACACCCTCCCAGGTGAGTTGGGCCCAGGTCGAGGAGCTGCGCGAAAGCCTGATCCGTTTCAAGGAATCCGGGAAGCCGGTGCATGCCTTCCTGTCAGTGGATCTGGTGGGAGAGTCCGAATTCTATCTGGCCAGCGTGGCCGACTCGATCACGGTCAATCCGGACGCCGCGTTCCTGATCAACGGGCTGGTCGCCGAGGTCACCTTCTTCAAGAGGGCGTTGGACAAGCTGGAGATCAAACCTCAGTTCCTGCAGTACAAGGAGTTCAAGAGCCCCGAGGTATGGGAACGTGAGAGCTTGAGCCCACCCGTGCGGGAAATGTATCGCTCCATACTGGAAGACCTGGAAGGTCGTTTCATTCAACAGATCGCGGGGGACCGCTCCCTGGAACCCGACCAGCTCCGGGAACGAATGTTGTCCGGCATGCTCACCGCTTCTCAAGCGTTGGAGGCAGGGCTGGTGGACACTCTGGGTTATCGGAGCTCGGTTCGGGAGCGACTGAAAGAGGCCGCTGGTTCGGACATGAAGTTACTGGCGGCGTCGAAGTATTTCAAGGCCAACGAGAGCAAGTTCGACCGCTCGTCCCGTCACCGGGTGGCGGTAGTGACGGGCGAGGGTCTGATCACATCGGGTGAAAGCGACCCGTTTTCACAGGTGTTGGGCGGCAGTTCCATGGCGGAGAGGCTTCGGGAAATCCGCGAGGACGAAGACTTCGACGCGGTTCTCCTGCGAGTCGACAGCCCCGGGGGGTCTGCCGTCGGTTCGGACATGATTTGGGAGGAGATCCGCTTGCTGCGGGAGGCGGGAAGGCCAGTGGTGGTCTCGATGTCGGGAGTTGCCGGTTCTGGCGGCTACTACATTTCGATGGGGGCCAACCGGATCATCTGCCATCCGTCCACGATCACGGGGTCGATCGGCGTCATCTTCGGAAAGTTCGACCTGGAAGGGCTGTTCAACTGGTTGGGCATGAGCATTGACCGGGTCAAGCTCACTTCCAACGCCGACATCTTTTCGTCCTTCACCTCCCTGAACGAGGAACAAGAGGCGGCCGTGAGTCACTGGATGAAGGACATTTACGATACTTTCGTTTCGAAAGCGGCAGAAGGTCGCGGCCTTGCGTTCGAAGAGCTGGAGTCGCGCGCGCGCGGCCGGATCTACACCGGATCACAGGCGAAGGAGATCGGCTTGGTGGACGACCTGGGTGGTTACAGCACTGCGTTGAAGCACCTTCGGGAGCTCATGGAGGTTCCCGAGTCCGATGAAGTTCAACTGGTGCGCTACCCCCGCCCCAAGACCTTCTGGGAGGTGTTGTCGGAAGCGTCGCTGAGCAGCAGCACGGTGCAGTCGCCGGTTCCGCCCTGGCTCAAGCAGGAATGGGCCAACCTGACTCAGGCCATGCCACGGCTGATCACGCCCGAAGCCCGCATATACTGAAGCGGATGCGGCCCGTCTCGGCGAACCGAAGGTGCTCGAAAGGGAGCGCTTCTCATGGCTGCGTCTCGCGCGACGAGGCGAGAGGCTCTCCCGATTTCCGAGAGCCGGCGGGATCTGAAGTCGCGGCATGCCCCCGGTACCAGGAGGCGAGCCGAGCCGGCGAAACGCCGACAAGGTAGCCGGCGACCATGCCCCAGTTGATCAGGGTGGTCCGAACCAGCCCCAATCTCTGCCAGCGGCGGGCCGAGGTGGCTGCCGCCTGGCGGGCCAGCGCAATGCGGCCCTTGCGCCGCAGCCGGCTCACCAGTTCGAAATCCTCCATGATGGGCAGGTCGGGGAATCCACCCACTTCCCGAAAGGTCTGGCGCGAGAGGAACAAAGCCTGGTCCCCGTAAGGGGTATGAAGAAAGCGCGAGCGCCAGTTGGCCACGCGTTCGATGAGCCGGAAGCCCCATCCCGAGGCATCGATGCGCAACCGGAACGCACCCGCCACCACTTTTTTCCCAGCCAATGTCTCGGGCACGAACGACGAAAAGCCGGCCATCAGCCGAGTGTCGGCGTGCAGAAAGAGGAGAATCTCTCCTCGTGCCTGCCGGGCGGCTGCGTTCATCTGGCGGGCTCGACCTCCCGGCACCTTCAGCACACGAGCACCCTGGCGGCCGGCAATCTCGAGGGTGCGGTCGCAGCTGCCCCCGTCGGCGACGATGATTTCGACGCGATCCGAAGAGGGGATCGCCTGCAGGGTCTGCGCGATGCACCGTTCCTCGTTCAAGGTGGGGATGATGATGGAAATCCGCGGGGACAAGTCTCTGGTTCCGAGCGGTTCATCCGGCAAAAGAGAGCAACCTCCTCAGCGGCTGGATCGTTCGTTGAGGGTCCAGTCGTAGTTCGAGTAGGTCACGCGGAAACTGCCACTCTCCAGAACCTGGCGGTCGGGCGCGCTCAGAAAAGGCCAGGCGAACTCGAGGACTGCCCGTACCTCCGGGCTCTGCCCTGCAAAGCGGTCGGCGTCGCCGTAGCGTGAGACGAAATCGGAACCGAACCAGTCGAAGATCGACGAAAGCGTGACGGTCGGAGTTCGGCCCGAGCGCTGGACAGAGAAGTTTTCGGGCCGCGCCAGGAAACGTTCGCTCTGGTCGGTGAGCTGCCGGTCCAGTTCGTCGCCGGTGAAGGCTTCGTTGCGGAGCGGTGGGCAGCTGATGGCAGCGCACACCAGCGCGACGTGAATGCGCGGTTCGTCGAACTGTTTTCGGAGAATCTGATGCTCGATGTGATCGAGAGTCAGTTCTTCGCCCTTGACCCGAAAGCGCAACTCGTCCCAGACGCCGTCGATCTGGCGGATACTGTTCTTGGGATACACCAGGGAGGTGAAGAACGAACTGCGGATGGGGTAGTGGTCAATGATGGCCTTCAACGTGAAGGCGTTGTAGGCATTGATCCAAAAGGCGATTCTCTCCGACTCCGGCCAGCTCCGGTACTCGGGATCGGAGACCCTGGCGAGCCCGGCCAAATAGGCGTCCAGGTCCGAACGTTTCGCCTTCAGACCGGCGTAGTCCACCTGCCCATGACCGTCAACGAAACGCTTCAGGACAGCGCTGTAGGCCGAGTGATCGAATCGTACAGGGAACTCCGCAGCACTCGCAGGCGTCATCGTCAATCCAATCCAGACTGATATTGCGGCTTTCCAAATCATGGGTCCCCTGCATTGTAACGAACATCGAACCGAAAGCCGCAATTTCCCAGAGAAGAATTGGTCATCGCTCCGCCAGCACGACTGGCTCCCGATCGAGGTAGATCGCTCGCATTCCCGACCCGGAGATCTCGAGAGCCGAGGGGGTTCCTCCCGCGAAAGCGGGCGACAACATGCCTGTGTCAATCAGAATCACCCGGCCGTCGAACCGCGTCCGGATGCCCTCGAGCTGGGTAGTGTGTCCCACCACGACCAGCCTCGCACCATAGCGAGCCAGCAAGCCCTCGATGCGAGTCTGTTCGGCTGGGACTTCGGGTTGCTCCGCCAGGGATCGATCCCACAATGGCCCGCGAGGGTGGCTGATCAGCCAGCGCGACATGTAAAGAAAGGCCTCCAGAATCTTCCTGTGAAGCTGGGTGGCCTCGTCCAGCGGATCGGCGGTGGCGGCGGCCATCTGAGCGTCGAGGCTTGCCAGCTCGGCGTAGGCCTCTGCCTGCACTTCGTTCAGATCGAAGAAAGGCAGAATGATCTCCTTCGTGACGAGGTAGCGCCTGAGATCGTCGAACTGGTGCAGCTCTTCCTGGACCCGCTGGTTGATGGCCTCCAGGCTGTCCGGCAGCACTTCGCTCAGGCCCCCGTGCAGGAACAGCTGTCCGTCAATCTCGGCGACCACAGCTCTGCGACGCAGCCATTTTCCGTAGCGTCCTCGAGCCGAGAAAGCCTCCCGATGCTCCAGATAGCCCAATGGGTGCGCCTCCATCCATTCCGTTTCGGTCAACGGGGCCGGTGGATCGAAGGTCTCCAACCGGGCGGCACGGCGCTGCTGGAAACGCTCATATTGCTTCCAGGCTCTGGTGCGCCGCTTCTCCGAGCGCCGGTCCGCGAAGGCGCGGTAGACTTCCGGATTGACGTATCGGAGATCTCCGATCAAATTCATCACTTCGTGGTTGCCCAGCAGGGCGACCACACGTCCGCCGGCTCGGTCCGCTTCCTTCTCCAGGCGCATCATCAGTTCCAGTACTTGACGATCGAATGGACCGCGGTCCACGAGGTCTCCGGTTTGCACCAGAATGTCGTCGCCGCCGGCCCAAGTCGCGGATTCATCGACGAGTCCGGTCCTGGCGAGGAGTTGAGTGAAATGATTCAGATCTCCATGGACGTCGCCGATCGCCACGATTCGGGGGGAGGCCGTCAGGCATTGGAGAAACAGGAGCGGAACCAACCAGCCCGTTCGCCAAGGGGTGCCTCTCGCCGGGATCCGGCGAGGCAGGGCCGTGTCTCGGGTCGCCGCTTCGATTCGTTCAGCCAGCCGTCGCACAGGCAGTTTCCTTTCCGCTGTTTCGGTCGCCGGACCGGCGGCCCAGCATCTGAGCCGGCCCGCCCGTTCACTCCTCTCGTTCTATTCCGACGACTTTCGAGCCGGACCGGTTGCGCAAAAAAACCTGGACGGGCTTGGCCCAGGCTGCCAGCCGGGCCCGGGTTCGAATCTCGACCATGAGCCATTCCTCGCTGGAGCGGGGAATGGGCAGGGTTGTCTCCAGGCTGGAAGCGTTCGATCCGACGGGCCGTATCACCTCACTCCGGTTGTCGAAGGCGAACCACTGATATTCATAACTGGCCGAGTCCGCCAAACCCGCCTCCAATCCGGGGTTCTGGAAGCGAAGCATCGAACCGTCGAGGTGAAACTGGTCCAATGGGTTCAGCTGAGCCAGGTAGTACTGCACGATCTTGCGCTGGCGCTCGAGCAGCGTTTTCACCAGATATCTCTCCGATGACGGATGGGAAAGCTGGCCCGTCCGGACGATCGCTTCAATCATGGGACGCGTGAAACGCTGCACGATTCGCGCAGCCCAGAAAGCATCATTGGGCCGCATCCGGTCGAAGGCCGGGTTGGGATACTCGGGTTTCCACTCCCGGGGCTGAAAGAAATCCGCCTCGAAGCGCCCCACTCCCGGCAAGTCCGGATAGGGGATGTCTCTCCAGGCCCGGTCCCAGACTCCCATGGTCGAGCCCGCGCGGATGATGGGTGTCCATTCCAGCATGTATTCGTACCCGGCTCGCCGGGACTGGGGCTTGATGCTGCCGCTACCCAGGCAGGAGCCGAAATCGATCAGATGGTGGAGGACGTGGCCCGCTCCGCCTTCTTCCCCGAGGAAAACGTCCAGGCTATTGATGCTGCGGGCGTCGTCGTGGTTCAACCACGCCGCAAAGACGCGCAGGCCCCTGAGCTCCCGCCTGTTTTCGTGCGGGAAGATGTCATTGGCGTCGTCGGGACGGGTTCCGTGGTAGCGGAACGGCCCCAGGGGCTTCCCCGGGAGGGCCAGGCTAGCGATCGCCTGAATCTGGCCATCCGGGCGGCGGGCCACCTTGTACAAGATCTCGTCCAGGTCCTTTGCCATCATCCGCCGCTTTTTCCCCAGGGCATCGGTGATCTGCGCTCCGTCTCCGATGCGGAGACTCTGGGGACGGACCAAGGTGAGGAAGTTTTCGGGCACGTGGTAACCAAACGCGTAGAAGAACTTTGTGGCGATCACCTCTGTGGAGGTGGCCAGCTGGGGGTATTCGCGAGGATCGAACTTGATGAAGTAGGTGTCTTTCCTGGCGTCCTGGATGGTGAAGCCGGGAGAAACGCCTTGGGACTTGGCCCGAACAATGGTCCAGGGACCGGAAGCGTCCGGGCCCGTTCTTTGGTTGGGACCTCGCGCCAGTTCGTCCAAGGTCATCGACCGCCGCCCGATGCGGTTGGTGAACCAGCTCGAATCGGGGACTTCCCCCAGGGTGTTGACGTTCTCGGCGGGGGCGATTTCGCCCTCCGGACGGTTCACGAAGGTGCTTTGAAAGAAGTCCACGACCGCGCTCAGATCGCGGACATGAGGCAGGTCGGTGGGGAGGCGGTCCTGATCGGTCCAGAGGGGATCGTCCCTCAGGAAACGTTGGGCCGGGAGGGGCGGGACTCCCGCAAGCAGCAGTGCAATCATCACAACCGTCACAGGAGGAGACAAGCGCATCATCAGGTCCTCAAAAAGAGGGTCCGAAGCTGAGATAAGTCCGGGGGCCTTCTTCGCTCCAGCCGGCGTCGAGGCGTAACACGACTGCCCGGGTCGTCTTCAAACGGACGCCGAAGCCCCAGGACTTCCTCAGCCCGGTCAAGTCGAACTCGGATCGATCCGAGAACACCTTTCCCGCGTCGTAAAACAAAGCGAATTCCAGGGCCGGTGCCGCCTCCCACCTGTATTCAGCCGACAGATAGAGGATGTTTACATCGCGAAAACGGAAGTGGCGAAATCCCCTCAGGGTCTCACTCCCTCCCAGCGTATTCTGCAGGTAGAAGGGGACACTGGCGTTCCGATCGGCATCGTCCACGGAGGTGAAGAAATGGAGCGCCAGCACTCGTTGCACCGAGCCAAGGGGTTGGTAGTGGCGCGCGTCGAAAGCGAATCGGTTGAAGTCCAGCGCGCCTCCGGTACGCTCGTCGTAACGGGAAAACGAGAAGCTCAGGATCCCCCCTCGATGAGGGTTGCGCAGGCGGTCGCGGAAGTCGACGAAAAAAGCCGTGTTGAGGCGGACATAGTCGCCCTGACGAGTGATGCCCGGCGCGGTCTCCTCGCTGAAGGCCTCCTGGGTCGCTGGAAAACGCTCGTCGGTCCCGGGTGAAGTGTTCACGTCCAAGAGCCCGACCCGCACGGCTGCGCTGAAGGTCCGGTTGAACTCGACGCCGGCCACCAGGTCCAAGGTTGAGTCTCTCAGCTTGTAATCCGTCCGGTCCGTCTCGCGGGAATCGGGCCCGATGCCGTAAAAATCCTCCTGCGGAAGGGAGCGGTAGGTGACATCGCCGTACACGAAGAAGCGTTCGCCTCCGGGAGCCGAATCGCCGTATTGCGAGATCCCCACATTGCCGCTCGGCTCCAGGAAAGGAGGCGGGCCGGTGAGAATGATCCGCCCGAATTGGAGGTCATACTCCTGGTAGCCCCGGGTCGAAATGGCGGCCGATGACTGAAAGTCCAACTTGGAACCTCGCAGGTCAGGCTTCCAGTAGCGCACTCCGGGAGCGGAACCGGCTCCAGGTCCGAGCGATGAGTAACGCGGGTAAAATCCCCGGTAGTTGATTTCCAGGAAGTTGGTCTGTTCCAGCCAAAGGAAGCCCCGCTCGACGCCGCTGAGCAAGTCGGGTCGGAGATGCCGTGATTTTTCCCAGCGGCGCAGCCGCCACCGCTCTGCCCGCGAGTCCGTTGGCTCGGGAGCCGCATCCGGTTCTGCCCGCTGCCGGACGGTCGGCGGATCGCCGGCTGTTGAGCTGGGAGCCGAGCTGATTGGCGCCAGTATCAGGGCAGCCCACAGCAGACAGTGCATTGCGGCATTATAGGAAGGCGCTGGCGGCCGAATCCAGCAATCCGGTGGTCCTTTTTTCCCGGCGCCGTCGCTCGCCGTCCCTCGCCTTCGCGACCTGAGGTCGAGTAACCACGCCCCCGCGGGGCTGCTGTGAGTTGGCTGTGGTATAGTCGCGTGGCCCGGTCAGGGGCCGGGGGGTGAGTCACCCATGAGCGAGTTGGAGAAGCGACAGCTGAGCGGTTTGGAGCGGCTGCTGAGGATCTTTACCGAGGTCCGACCCGGGGAAGGGCCGACCGCGCTGCTGATGACCTTGAACATCTTCTTCATCGGCACCTGCTACTACATCTTGAAGCCCGCACGTGAGGCCTTCCTGAGCGTGGACCCGAAAGGGGCCATAGTGGCGAGCTACGCGGCGGCCGCCATGGCGGTCATTCTCATCCCTTTCGTCTGGCTCTACGGCGTCCTGGGGCGGCGAGTGGATCGCCGCCGGCTGGTGGCCGGGGTCACTGCATTTTTCATCTCGAACTTGTTCGTCTTCTACCTGGTTGCCCAGAGCGGCGTCTCCTGGCTCGGTCCCGTCTTCTTCATCTGGCTGGGGATCTTCAACCTGTCGGTGATATCGCAGTTCTGGGCTTACGGGAACGACATCTACAACCCCGATCAGGGCAAGCGCCTCTTCCCCCTGATCCTGTTGGGTCAGAATGCCGGGGCCATCCTAGGCCCATTGGTGGCCCAACAGGCCGTTCGATTGAGCGGCAGTACCAGCTCGATGTTACTGGTCGCCGCGCTGGTGTTGCTGGGCTCCATACTCTTGACCCTCAGAATCGATCGAGGGCAGGAGCAGATTCCTGAGCGAGCAGCGGTTTCCTCGCAACCGCTCGGAAAGGACGGCGGTTTCGAGCTGATTTTCAAGCACCGCTACTTGTTGTACATCGCTGCGCTGATCGTGCTCCTCAATCTGGTCAACACCACCGGCGAGTTCATTCTTCGCAGCAGCATCTACGAAGTCGCGCAACAACAGGACAAGCCGGACGTCTACGCCGCCACTTATTATTCCTGGTTCTATCTGGCCGTGAATTCCCTGGGTGTCTTGATTCAGGCTTTGCTGGTCTCCCGGGTGATCAAATTCCTGGGTGTCCGCGGAGCTCTCTTCATCCCCGCCTTGTTGGCCCTGGGAGGTTACGGACTCATCGGAGCGCTGCCTCTGCTGGCCTTGATCACCGTCTATAAGACCCTGGAAAACGCCACTGACTACACCTTGATGAACACCCTGCGGGCCGCCCTGTACCTGCCCACCACTCGAGAAATGAAATACAAGGCCAAGCAGGCGATCGACACGTTTTTCGTACGCCTGGGGGACGTGCTTTCGGCAGGGGTGGTATGGGTGGGCTCGTCCTACGTGGGCTTGAAGGCCGGCGGCTTTGCCGGGGTCATCGTGGTGGTGGCCATGGTCTGGGTCCTGTTGATCACCCAGATCCGGAGTCATTACGGGCGGCTCGCCGAGGGACGGGAGGGCCAACAGGAGCAACCGGCTTGAACCGGCTGTGCAGACCCCGGGGTGCAAAGAAGTCTGCGGGCGCGAAGAATGAATGAAGTCTGCGGCGCTCCCTCACCGTTTCTTTTCCCTTCGTGATTCGCGTCGGACTTGCAGGAGCCGCTGCACTGCTCAAGCTCCAGGGCTGGAGCTCCCCAGTCCCAAAACCGCCCAGGCCATTGCAGCCCACCCTACCAGGAAGGCCAGGCCTCCCAGGGGCGTGACTGCGCCCAGCCAGCGTTGTTCGGTGAGGACCAGCAGATAGAGGCTCCCGGAAAAGACTACGATCCCCGCCAGGAACGCCCATCCGGCAAGAGTGGCGGCTCCTCCGGCCTGGCGTTCCACCATCAGTCCGGCGGCCACCAGCGCCAGGGCGTGATACATCTGGTAACGCACCGCTGTCTCGAAGGTCTCAAGCATTTCCGGAGTCAGCCGGCTCTTGAGCAAGTGGGCCCCGAATGCCCCGGCCGCTACTCCGAGGAATCCCAGAACGGCTCCCGCTGTGAGAAAGATTCGCTCCATGGCGTGGCACTATAGCAAGGGCTGCCCCATAATCGAAGACGGAAATCATCGCCGCGGTTGCATGAGGACTCGGGCCGGACGTTCACGAGGGATCCTTGGCGGGCTCCCGGCCCTGGCTCGTCACCGGGCCTGACCGCGCAGCCGGAGTGGGCGGCCGCGAGGAGGCTCTCGACAGCGCGGCCGTCGGAAAAAGGAGGTTCGTCGCTGCTCGACAAGACCCTGGAGCTACTCCAGATCCGCCGCGAAGAGGCGCCGCTGGCGCTGCTGGTCACGCTCTATTTCTTTCTGGCCTTGGCCAGCGTCAGCATGATCAAGTCGGTGCAGAACGCCTTCTATTTGGGCCGCGTCGGCTTCGACTGGAGGCTCCCCTCCCTCTACGTGGTGCTGGCTTTGATCTCGGGCCTGGGGGTGGTTTTTTACCGGCGCCTCTCCCATCGATTCTCCCGAGTCGCCATCAATGGCGCCACTTTGGTGGCCCTGATCCTCAGCCTGATCGCCTTCATCCCGCTCTTCCCCGGGGGATCTTCCTGGACCTACATCCTTTTCTACGTGTGGGGCGGTATCTTCAGCATACTGGTCCCGACCCAGGGATGGATGCTGGCGTACCAGCTCTATGCCACCCGCAAGGCCAAGCGAATCTTCGGGCTCCTGGGTACTGGGGGCATCCTCGGCGGCGCCGGTGGCGGCTACTACGCCGCCTGGATGGGCCGGTCGGACGTTCAAGCCGAAGGCTTGCTGACCCAGGTCGCGGTGATGCTGGGCCTGATGGCGTTGCTGATGGCCCTGATCGCACGCCAGGGGCGCCGGGATTCCGCTGGGGTTCGCCAGCATCCTGGAGCGGTCGTATCTTCGGCTGACGGCGTTACGGGAACGCTGAGATTCATCTTTCAGTCCCCGTACCTGGCTTCTCTGGCCGGAGTCGTCCTGGCCTCTGCCTGTGTCACCACGGTCGTGGATCTTCTCTACAAACAGGTCCTGGAGGAAGAGTTCTCTGGATCTCCTGGAGAGATCACGCAATTCTTCGGCGGCCTGCTGGGGACGATCTTCGTATTCTCGGCGCTCTTTCAGCTCCTGGGCACGAATCGCGTGATTCGCCGCTTCGGAATCGGCGTGGGGCTCCTCCTGCTCCCCCTCACGATCATGGGAGCCAATATTCTGGTGCTGATAGTGGGTGCTTTCTGGACGGTTATCGGGCTCAAGATCGCGGACGGCTGCCTGCGCTCAAGCCTGCACAAAACCAGCCTGGAGCTGCTCTACGTCCCCATTACCGACACTCGGACATTGACCGTGAAAGGTCTGATCGACCTCGCGGTGTTCCGGCTCGGCGACGCCCTGGGCGCCACCCTGTTTCTGGCCTTGGCCAGCTTGCCCGGACCCGCTCTGCTCTGGGTGGGTTCCGGGGCCCTGCTGGCCTCCGTGGCGTGGGCTGCTCTGTCCTGGAACATCGGGGGGGAGTATGTGCGCGTCTTGCGGCGCAGTCTGGAGGTCCGACCGACTCCCTCGGCTAGGCGGGCGCTCAATCTCCGCGAGAAAGCCGCTGAGACGACGCTGGTCGAAGCCTTGCAAAGTGAGAGCGACTCCAAGGTCCGCTTCGCCCTGCATCAGCTGCTGGAAGGCTGGGCCGACCGCCAGGACGAGTTGCTGGCCGAAGTCCTGACCGAGGGAACCGAACTGGCCAGTCAGTCGGATGACATCGTCCTGCCCCGGTTCACCGGGGATGGGCCCACGGAAGTCCCCCCGTGGGTTGCTTCCGTGGAGCCCTTGCTGGAGCACCCCGAGCCCGAAATCGCGGCCATTGCGCTGCATCTGCTGATCCTGCTGGATCCAGAGCGGCACTTGGGCCAGCTCCGGCAAGCCTGTTCGTCCCGGGAAATACCGGATCCGGTCTGTCTGTACTTTCTGGTTCGATTTGGATTGCCACGGCAATCCCAGCTCGCTTCCGAGACCCTTCAGCGGTGGGCGCGGGAGGCCAGCCCCCGTCACGCCGAACTCCTGGCCCGCCTGATGGGAAGGCTGGGGCGAAAAGAATTCGTGCCCACCCTGCTCGAGTGGGCCGAGCGGCCGGAGCGGGCTCTGGCGACGAGCGCGCTGCGAGCTCTGGGCCAGTGCCGGGATCCCCGGCAGGTCCGGCTGCTGATCCAGGCTTTGTCCCCGCACTGGAGCCGCTCGGCTGCCCGCGATGCCCTGGTTTCGTATGGACGACCCGTGTTGCCCGACTTGCTGGAGGTGCTGGCAAGCACCAAGACGAAACTGGAAGTGCGGCGCGAAATCCCTCAGATTCTGGCCCGGTTGTCCACCGACGCAGCCGTGGAGGCTCTCGTGAGCAGCCTCTACTCGAGCGATCCGGTCATCTCGTTTCGAGCCTTGAGAGCACTCAACAAGATCCGCGAGAAGCGAGGACTGCCGTTTGGAGAATTCTCCTTCTCTCCGGCGCTGCAGATTTGGGTCCGCGAGTATTACGAGCTGCTCAATCTGGACATTCTCATGGAAGACCGCGGGGACGGTCCCGGCCGGCTGGCTCGAAAGGTCGTTCGAGAGAGGCTGGACCGCTGCACCGAAAAGATCTTCCGCGGCCTCGAGCTGTTCCTTCCCCCCGGAGACGCTTACTTCTCCTACCTGGGATTCACCGGGGACGCCCCCGAGCTTCGGGAAAACGCCATCGAGCTGATCGATTTGAGGATTCGAGGAGAGTTGCGCGAAACGATTCTCCCCATCGTCACCGGATACAACCAGACCGAGGTGGCGCAAAAGGGCAGAACACTCTATCGCTTGCCCTCCGATCTCGAGCGGGGTTTCTCCGAGGTGCTCTTTCAGGCCGACCCCTGGCTGAAATGCTGTATCATTGCGACCGTCAAGGCCGAGGGGATCAGCAATCTGAAAGATCGGGTCCGCCAGGCGCTCGAGGACATCGATCCACTCGTCCGGGAGACGGCCCAGTGGGCTCTCGAGACCTGGGGGACAGGCCCCACGGAGTCGTGAGCATGAGAGCGGGAGCGGATCGACCTCCTTCCCCTCTTTCTGTTACTGTTTCCGAGCGCGCGATGTTGAAGACGGTGGAAAAGGTCCTGCTTCTGCAGGACGTGGACATTTTCAGGCTGGCCACGACCGATCACCTGGCGAGGCTGGCCGCCGTCGCTCGTGAACTGTCGCTGCCGCCCCGCCACACGATCTTCCGCCGCGGTGATCCCTCGAGCCGCCTCTACCTGGTCGTGGACGGGCAGGTCAGGCTCGAGAACGACAATGGCAGAGCTGAAGTCGTCCAGCGGAGCGGGCTGGACTTTCTCTCCGTCTTCTCCGAGACGCCTCATGCCCTGGAGGCCGAGACCCTCACCGGCTGCTCCCTGCTGCACGTCCACTTCGACGATCTGGTGGAACTCCTCACGGCTGAGGCCGGCTTCTGCTGGGCGATCCTGCGCTTTCTCGGCCGGCTGGGCCTGGAGCAGGTGACGCGGTGCGATTGACCCTCCTGGCGATCGGGCCCGGCTCTGTCGCCGAGGGCTCGGAGGTGATTGCTCAACGTCGAAAATCGACCCACACGGGACGGTGATCGGAGATGGTGATTTTGGTCTCGACGTCCGCCGACAGCGGCTCCAGGCCTTTGACCCATATCCAGTCGAGCTTGAGGCGAAAGAAGAACTTCTGCTGGAACGTCTTCTTGGTTCCCGGCAGCGGGCACCGGTAGCCGGCCGCCTCCATCAATGAGAACATCTTGCGCCGTGCCCCCCCCATGATGGTGTTGAAGTCGCCCATGACCACGACCGGCAATTCGTCGTCATAGAGGTCGGCATTCTCCAGCAAACCTTCAATCTGACGGCCGCGCTCCTCGGTTGAAATTCGGGTTTCCAGATGCAGCGTGTAGACGCGAATCCGGCGAACGCCCAGATCGACGGTGGCGCCCAGCGCGATTCGGCGCCGCCCGCCCGGCCCGACCACCGGCAACAGGACGCGTTCCACATCGGTCAGCGGAAAACGGCTCAGGATCGCGAGGCCGCGTTCACCGCCTCCACTGCCGTGGTAATTCTCGAAGGCCCAGGCGTGGTGCATCTCCAGTTCCCGGGCCAGGACCTCGTCCAAGTCGAGGCTCCCCGAACCACGGTGTCCCCGGTTGACCTCCTGGAGCAGCAGGACGGCGGCGTCTTTGATCGAGGGCTCGTTTTTCAGCGTCCAGATCATGTCGTTGATGCGCCGCGTGGGAGGCCCGTGCAGATTGTAGCTGACCAGGCGATAGGTCTCCGGCAGGGCGGCCAGTTGATCGGAGGCGAAGCTGCCGGTTCGCAACAGCACGTGTCCGTCGGCCGATCTGCTCGCGTCCTGCCCCCAAGCCGCACAGAATCCCAGCGCGGCCAGCAGGAGGGTCACGTGGATGGCATGCGGGAGGCGATGAACCTCCGCTCGGGACTGTCGTTTCCTTCTGGTCGTCTTCACAAGTCTCACAGTGTACACACTTGGCCGGGGGAGAGTTTAGTGAGCTCGAGACGCAAACTCTCTTTCCAGAGCACCTCTTTTGAAATCGCGGAGCGAACGCCCTACATTGCCTGGAGGAATGCTCTCACTCGTGGTGTCAGCCAGTCGAATTCTTTGAGGAATGCGTCGTGCCCGAAACGGCTCGACAGGCAGTGCCACTCCGAGCATTTTCCGTGCTTCAGCAGGCGTTCGTGGAACTCGCGCTGTTCGTCGATCGGGATCAACGGGTCCTGCTGGACCCCCATCACGAAAACGCGCGCCGTGATGCGTTGCACCGCCTCATCCATGCTCTCCAGGCCCCGGGAGATGTCGTGCAGGTCCATGGCCATCGACAGGCGCAGATAAGAGTTGGCATCGAAGCGGGCCAGGATCTTGTTCCCCATGTGATCGAGGTAGCTCTGAAAGTCGAAGCTGATCCCGCGCAGGGTGGGAACGTCCAACGGCTCGCAGCTGAATCGGGTGTTGAAATCCATCCGGGAGCGGTAAAAGATGGTGCCGATCTCACGGGCCAGCTTGAGTCCCTGGCGGGGAATCTGGTCGCCGTAGAACCCCCCCTGAAAGGCCGGGTCCAGCATGATGGCGCGGCGTCCCACGTGGCGGATGGTGGCGGTGTAGGGCCGGGTCTTCTCCGTACCGGAAAGGGCAAAGACGCGTTGCACCCTCGACGCGTAGCGCACGGCCAGGTCCATCGTCTCCATCGCCCCCAGTGAGCCGCCGGCCGCGGCTTCGACCTTTTCGAGCCCCAGATGATCGAGCAACCGAACCTGGACGTCGATCAGGTCGCGAATGGTGATGGTGGGAAAGTTGCCGGCGTAGGGCCGTCCCGTCTCCGGGTCGGGGGAAAGGGGTCCCGTGGTGCCTGCCCAGCCTCCCAGTAACGAGGAGCAGACGACGAAGTATTGGCTCGTGTCGAAGGCCATGCCAGGACCGATCATCCCCTCCCACCAGCCGGGTTCGGGATTGCCCTCGTGAGAGCGCGCGTGGCTGGTGGCGGAAAAAGCGGGGCAGATGAGGATGGCGTTGTCTCGCTTGGCGGAGAGCCGTCCCCAAGTTTCGTATTCGATTTGGATTTGACGCAGCCGCCCGCCGTACTCGAGGTTCAGCGGGCGCCGATCGACCAACTGCTCTGCGGGAACCTTCGCCATTCTATCTCGCAGGACCGGCGGGTCTGAAAGAGTCCGCCGGAAACCGGAAAAGGGATTAGTATAAACGAGAAAAGGGGCCGGGGACACCGGCTCGCGGCCGCTGCTCGAGCTTGCATCCTGGGCCCGCCGGGGCAATCCGAAGTACCGCTGATGACCGCTGCTCCTGCACCTCCGGCCGCGGGGCTTTCTGCACTCGAGGCCGTGAGGACGGAACGCTGCCCGTCCTGGCCCGCCGGTAACTCACGTTACCGCCAGTACGGAATCCTGTGCGAATATAGTAGCCTCAGGAGTAACGATGACGAGCCGTCGGACACGCTCATTGCTTGGCTGCATGCTGGCAACAGCGCTTTCCCTTCCGCCCCTTCCGGCGCAGTCCGGTTTGCGCTGGCGCATCGATCTGGAAGCGGACATCCGCTTCCAGAAGCTCCTGGACGAGGACCTCCTCCTGGTCGGGACCGAACGCCACGTCTATGCCGTTCGGAGCAGCGACGGTGGTGTGGTCTGGCGGTTGCGCAACGTGTCCGTGTTCAGCGACCAGATTCAGGCCGTTCCGGGAACCCGTCTCCTGCTGCTCCACGAGGGCTGGGGTGGACGTTTTCAGGACCGCCAGAGCAGCGTGATGGCCGTCGACTCGAGCGATGGCCGGGTGGTCTGGGAATCTCCCACCGTCCGCCAGCAGATCCTGGCGGTGGCGCCCGACTTGGACAATCGCAGGCTGCTCTTGGTTTCCGCCGAAAAGCCGCACGGAAAAGGCAGTCTGAAGCGTGCCCTCTCCCTGATTCTGGTGGATGCCAGCTCAGGCGTGCTTCGCTGGAGAGCCGAACTGGGACGTAAGGTCAGGCTTTCGCCGCGCCCGAGGACCGACCAGCGAAAGGACGGAAAGCAGCGGGGCTTCGACCTCTCGGCCTACCGGTCACCCGTCTTCGATCGAGACCGGGTCTTCGTTTTCTACGACGGTGTCCGCTGCTACGAGGTCGCCTCCGGACGGCTCGCCTGGTTCGCCAAACTGGACCTGTTGGAAGACGATTTGGCCCTCTCTTACGCAGACCCCTTCCTCGAAGGGGACGTGCTTTATCTGGCCGTCCGGGGCCGACTCTGGGCCTTCGACACCCGTACCGGGCAGGTGCTCTGGAAGAGCAACGACTTCGGCACCATCACCGAACTCTACTTCGACGATCAACGCATCTACGCCCGTTTGGGAGGCGTTTACCTCGATCTGGACGGCGAGAATTGGAAGAAGAAGGGTCCCTACGGGGTCGTGGTGATCGACCGCGCGCGCGGCAGAAAAATCTGGAGATGGGGAGGCGGGGACGACGGAATCACGAACCTGATGATCTTCGGCGACCGGGTCTACCTGGCCGATCGTGACGACCTGTACGCTCTGGACCGATTCACCGGCAAACGACTCTACAAGCGGGGCCACGGTTTCGAGGAGGCGCCGCATCACGTGGGACTCAACGAGCGAACTCAGCTCATCCTGGCGGGCCCCCAAGACGTTGCCGCCTTCGAATACGGGGATGGGCGGCGCCTTTGGCGCCAGCATCTCCCGCCCCCGGGGGTTGGAATCTGGAAGAAGCTGGCCGCCGGACTGCTCGGGACCACGGGTGTGGTCTTCAGCGTGGCCGCCTTTGGACTCTCCGTTGAGCAGGGTCTCCTGCCGGCGGTCCCGGCGCCTCTGAATCGTGTGTTCGGTTACCGCGGCCGCCTGCGGCGATGGACGGGCGGCGTCGGCATCGGCTTGATTCGCAGCAGCGGTGGCCTCTTGCGGATCAGCGATTTCACGCGCCTGGAGGGCCGGCATCAGTACTTCTTCACCCGCCTCCCCCAGGGCGGGAAGGGCCTGGTGGGAGTCGACCTGAACACCGGGGTCTTGCACCACCAGTTGCCCCTCAGGGAAAGCGACGACCGGGTGGCGATCGATGAAGGGCGGGCGCTGGCGTTCGATCCCGAGGGGTCCCGGCTGGCGGCATATCGGTTGGAGGGCGAATTCAGGGACTAGACCGGTCGAATCCGCCAAGGGGGTGGGCGCCCTGACATTCAGTAACGGGCCGCCACGCCGGGTCCACCCTCCAGCCAGCGGAGCATCTCCAGAGCGCCTGCATCGAAGGGCCTCCTCTCGAGCAGGTCGCGGTAGATGCGCACGGCCTCCTCGGTCCGCCCCTCGATTACCTGCAGGTAACCCAGGAAATCGCGCGAACCGGAATGCTCCGGAAAGAGCTCCAGGTTGAAGCGCAGCACGTCTGCCGCGGCCTCCAGTGCCCCCTGTCCTTTGAGGGCCACGGCCAGTTCCAGCAGCCCGGCCTCGCTGAAGTCGTAACGATCCGCGGCAGCCGCCTGAAGCGACCGGTAGCCGCTGCGCAAAGCCGCCAGGTCTCGCCGCAGCGCCGGCTCGAGCAAGGGTTCCCGCAAAGAATGAGGTGCGAACAAGGGAGGGCTGAAGGACCCTTGCTCGACCGGAGCCGCTTCGATTCGCAGCTCCACCGACACCTCGTCCGACAGCACCTGATTGGCCCAAAAGTTACCGATGACGCCGAAATCCCGCCGGCTCAACCTCGTTTCGCCGGTGAAAATGAGCCGTTCGCCGCCTGCCTCCGAATCCGCTTCCGGCCGAAACCGGATGGCCAGTTCTCGAGTCGTGCCATGAAGCGTGAGATCCCCGTGCAAGGCCCACTCGCCTCCCTGGGGCTCAATCCGGGAGCTGCGAAAGACGATGTGGGGATAGGTCTCGACCTCGAAGAAGTCGGAGCTGCGTAGATGGCGGTCCCGGGCCCGAACTCCGGTGAAGATGCTCTCGGCCTCGAGCACGGCCGTCACTGATGAGGCCGCCAGATCTTTCGGGTCGTACATGATCGTCCCGGTGTACTCGTGAAAGGTCCCCTCCGTGGTCTTGATCTTCAGGAAGCCAATCGAGAACGTGAGGTACGATCGGAAAGGATCGATCGTGTAGCGTCGAGCCTTCAGCGGCGAAACAACATCGTTGGCCGCCAGGGCGGGCAGCCATGTCAGACCGATCAGGAAAACGGCCCAGAGAATGATGGGAGAGCGAGCGCGGGCGCGCAATCCCCCGGGAGGAGCGGTGAATCTCCAGGAATCCATGAGCAAAGCTCTCTCCAATGGTCCCGTACGGCGCGCGATCCAGAGGCTGCCGCCGCCGGCGATTCTGCCCTACTCTCATCCCCTGACGGGGTATTGTCGCACAAAGACGCACCTCTCGCCGCAGCAAAAATCTGAACCGCCGCCTCGCCCGCGCGTCTTAGATTGTTGAACCCGAGAAGGTAAACATGGAAACCCAGGCCAAAGTGCTCAGAATCGTTGCACCTGTCTTGCTGGCCGCCGTCGTCATCGGCTTTTTGCGGCTCTCGCTGCTGGTCGTCGGAGCCGCCGAGGAACTGGTTCGGGTGTTCAGCCTGACGGGGATTCAAATCATTGGGGCCGTCTACATTCCGATCCGGCTCGGCTCGGATTGGGCCCCGCGCTTCACGGCGCTCTGGCTGGCCCTGTTGCTGTTGTTCGCCGTCTGCCAGATGTTCTATGCGGGCGGCTTGCTGCTGGTGTTCTGGAGCGACCTCTGGCCGGACCACCCGCACTTGCTGGGTGAACTGGGAGCCGCGCCCGTGGGGGCCGTCGATGTCCTGTCTCACCTCTGGCTGCACGTCAAGGTCTGGGTGGTGGCACTGCCGCTGCTGCTGGCCACCGCCGCCTTTGGGGTCTGCAGCCTGGCGAGGCGCGTCTGGGGTCCAAGCTCCCCCGCTCGGAGCTCAAAGCTGCAAAAACCTCAAGGGCCGCCACCGGGGACCTTCTAAAGTCCGAGGACCTCGACTCCCTGCTCGAACACGATGTCGACCGGAATTCCCGCCGAGGTCAGTTGCTCGAGAGCGCCTCTCAGGCCCGAATCCATCTGCCCGTACCGCTGCATCAACGCGACCACACCGTCGTAGTCCCCGTCTCCCTGCAATCGCAGGATCTTTTCGGAAAGGGCGTTCATGGCTTCGCGCATCCTGTCCATGTCGACCCGGTAACGGCCCGTCTCGGCGTCTCGGCTGAACGCGCCACGCTCCTCGAAAAAGTTGAAGCGAACCAGATTGGCGCGCCCGTGTGCGCTGGAAGCACCGAAACGGATGGATCGAAAAATGCTGGACAAGAACGTTACATAGTTGTCTTGGAGAGAGCCCTCCGACAGCTCGCCGTCCGCCGTGAGCCGGGTGACCATGTAGAGCCCCAAGACATCGGCTTTGCCTTCTTCGAGGGCCGAGGCCTGTTCTTTCAAGGCGGTCCGGACCGAACCGCGGCCGTTGATCGTTTCCTTGATTCCCAGGCCGTGCGCCACTTCGTGAAACATGGTGTTGGCAAAAAAGGCGTCGAACGTGACGTGCTC
The DNA here is from genome assembly GCA_041630155.1 of Acidobacteriota bacterium. Taxonomy (GTDB): domain Bacteria; phylum Acidobacteriota; class UBA6911; order RPQK01; family JANQFM01; genus JBFGHG01. Next base: position 1,217 of record JBFKLX010000060.1, on the reverse strand, counting down.
GAGCTGGCCCGGTTCGATCAACTCTCGGGCGAGAGGCACCAGGATCTCATCGAACTTGGCGCGCATGGCGTTCTTCAACTGTAAACGCCGGGTCCCCTTCTCGAGCTGGACTCGCTCATCGTTGGGCAGATTGATGGCGATGGTCTTGGAACCGGCGTTGCAGTCTCCCGCATAGTAGATGACGTCGTAGGCATTCAGGTCGGAATCGGTGCCTGGGGTCTGGCGTTTGTAGGCGTCCGCCACCGGCAGCCCGCGTTGCAGACCGGGCAGCAGCGCGGTATAGCGCGCCAGCCGCTGGCTCCACTCCTGGTCCTTGACCAGGACGTAGCCCTCGTGAGCTGCTTTGTAACCGAAGAGTTGATCCTCGTAGGTTTCGATCGGACCGATCACCACATCCAGGGTGTTGTCCTTCATGTCCATCCAGGCCAGGTCGCTGGGCTGGTACTGGCCCGTGAGCAGCGCCTGCGCCCGCAACTCCAGGTAGCGCTGCAGGCCTGGCGACTCCGCCAGGCGGGCCGCGGAACGGAGCAGTTCAGCGGCCCTCTGATGCTCTGCGGTGAAGGCCTCGTGGTAAGCAACCGGCGTGAGCCCTCCCTGAGCGTCGCGCCGCACCAGGGTGTAGAGACCCTTGAGCGCCTCGCCGCCGCCCGAAACAGCGCCCTCGAACTCCTCTTTGCTCATGTCCGTGGGATAGAAGTTGGCTCCGGGCGGCTTCGGGCCGTATCCCGCAACAAAGGGCCGGTTGTCGTCGAGGCGATCCCAGGGGCCGTAGTTGATCTGGGCAAAACGCTGGAGATCGGGATCGGCCACGGAAGACAGCAGGGCCGTGCGGTCACCAAATGCCTGCTTCCAGAAGACCTCATCCATCTGCTGGCAGGCCTCGATCAACAGCGGAACCATCTGGCGCTGAGCCGCCGTCAAGCGGCTCAGGTCGGTCGTCAACCGGACCGTCGTGTACTTGTCCAACAGCCTCGCATCGGTTTTCTCGGCGCTCATGGGCTCTTCTCCCCCCGGTCGGCAGGCCTGACTCGACAAGACGCCCGCCAGAACAATCCAGAATGCATGTTTCCGCATCGCTGCTCCTCCCATGGACAAAAATTTCCCCCGAGTCGAGCTTTCGCCCCCAGCTTAGCACCCCGATCCATAAATACAGCAACGTATGTTGCGGGCGTTTCGAAGCAGCAGCCGGCCCCCCCCAAAACCGAGTGGGCCACCCT
>JBFKLX010000059.1:0-26174 GCA_041630155.1 Acidobacteriota bacterium | reverse complement strand
GGCTACAACAAGTGTCAAACCAGATTATAAGATCGCCGACATCGGATTGGCGGCTTTCGGCCGTAAAGAGATCGAGTTGGCTGAACATGAGATGCCTGGCCTGATGGCCATTCGGCGGGAATATGCCGACAGCCAGCCTCTGGCCGGTTCTCGAATCACCGGGTCGCTTCACATGACGATCCAGACCGCCGTGCTGTTCGAAACCCTGATCGACCTGGGTGCCGAGGTCCGCTGGGCCAGCTGCAACATTTTCAGCACCCAGGATCACGCCGCGGCCGCCATCGCCAAAGCGGAGATCCCGGTATTCGCCTGGAAGGGCGAAACGCTGGAAGAATACTGGTGGTGTACGCTGAGAGCCCTGGAATTCCCCGAGGGCGGCCCCACTCTTCTGGTGGACGACGGCGGAGACGCGACTCTGCTGATCCATCTAGGATACGAGGCGGAGGAGAGATTCGCTGACGACGGCACGCTTCCCGACCCTTCCAGCAGCTCGGAGAAGGAGATGCAGATCATTCTGAAGCTGATCCGGGAGCGCCTCGAGGAAAACCCCACTTTCTGGCACCGAATGGTCCCCCACCTCCTGGGTGTCAGCGAGGAGACCACCACCGGTGTACACCGGCTCTATCAGCGACAGAAGGAAGGGACGCTGCTCTTCCCGGCCATCAATGTGAACGACAGCGTGACCAAGAGCAAGTTCGACAACATTTACGGGTGCCGCCATTCGCTGCCCGATGCCATCAATCGCGCCACCGACGTGATGATCGGCGGCAAGACCGTCGTGATCTGCGGATTCGGCGAAGTGGGCAAAGGGTGCGCCCAGTCGATGCGTGGCCAAGGCGCCCGCGTGCTGATCACCGAAATCGACCCCATTTGCGCCCTGCAGGCGGCCATGGAAGGCTACCAGGTGGTCCGGCTCGAGGACGCCTTTGAGACGGCCGACGTCTTCGTCACGGCCACCGGCAACTGCGGCATCATCCTGCTCGAGCACATGAAGCGTATGAAGGACAAGGCGATTGTCTGCAATATCGGTCACTTCGACAACGAAATCGAAATGGCCGCTCTGGAAAGTGCACCGGAGGTGCGCCGCGAAATCATCAAACCGCAGGTGGATCAGTGGCATTTTCCAGACGGGCACAGCATTCTGGTGCTGGCCGAAGGACGCCTCGTCAACCTGGGTTGCGCAACTGGACACCCCAGCTTCGTGATGAGTAACAGTTTCTCCAACCAGGTGATCGCCCAGATCGAACTCCAGCAAAATCACGAGAAGTATGAAAAGAAGGTCTACGTGCTGCCCAAGCACCTGGACGAGAGAGTGGCTCGGCTGCACTTGGACAAGTTGGGCGTTCGCCTGACACAGCTGCGCCCCGAGCAGGCCGAATACATCGGCGTGCCGGTGGACGGGCCGTTCAAACCGGACCATTATCGGTATTGAGGGGCGTGGGGCGGCATCTTGGGGGGTGATTGCCGCCGGGGGATGGCGGTGTAGAATGGAGCACGGCGAAGAGCCACACCCTCTTTTTGGTTATCCCGCTTTCCGTAGGGAGGCATCGTGAGACAGAAGATCACCCCTCGCGCCCTCGTCGTCCGGGTCCTGTACGCCCTGGTCCTGACTCTTCCGGGTCCCCGGCTGGAGGCCGAGAATCTGGGCAAGATCGACTTCCCCAACTCCGGCCCGCCTGCGGCCCAGGAGCACTTCCTGGAAGGTGTGCTCTATCTGCACAACTTCGAGTACTACGATGTCCGCGAACAGTTCCAGGCGGCTCATGAGATCGCGCCGGACTTCGCCATGGCCTACTGGGGAGAGGCAATGACTCACAACCATCCCCTCTGGCGCCAGGTCGACCTGGAAGCCGCTCGCGAAGCACTCGCCAGACTGGGGCCGACACTGGAGGAACGGCTGGCCAAGGCGCCGACAGAACGCGAAAAAGACTTTCTTCGTTCTCTGCACGCTCTCTATTTCACCGAAGGAGACAAATCGACCCGTGACCAGGCCTATTCGGCCACTTTGCGGCAAATGCACGAGAAGTATCCCGGCGATCACGAGGTGGCCAGTTTTTACGCCCTGTCCATCCTGGGACTCACGAACGGAACTCGGGACTTCCCGAATTACATGAAGGCGGCCTCGATCGTGGAGGAGGTTTTCGCTGACAACTCCCAGCACCCCGGGGCTGCCCATTACATGATCCATTCCTATGACGACCCGATCCACGCCCCCTTGGGCCTCCGGCCCGCCCGTGTGTATGCCCAGATCGCACCGGCCGCTTCGCACGCCCAGCACATGGTGTCCCACATCTACGTGGCCCTCGGATACTGGGACGAGGCCACGACCGCAAACGAGAACGCCTGGCGGGTCTCGAAGCAGCGGGTGGAGCGAAAGCAGCTGGGCGTGGACCAGCTCGACTTTCATTCTTTCTTCTGGCTGCACTACTCCTATCTGCAGCAGGGGCGATTCCTGGAGGCCGGCCGGATGCTGCGCGTGATCGAGGAAACGGCCTCCCCGGGGGAGGACGCTGGAATCGATTCCTACTACAGCAGAATGCGCGCCCAGCAGCTGGTCAACGCCCCGGGGTGGGAGGGTGTGCTGCCGCCATCCCGGGAAAGCTTCTTCGACCTGTTTGCCGATGCCTGGATGGCGCTGCAATCGGAGCGCCTCGAGGAGGCGGAGCAGTTGCTCTCCCGCATGTCTCCGGAGACGCCCGCGACCGGGATCATGAAACAGGAAATCGAGGCGCTGCTGAAACAACGCAAGGGCGATCTACCGGCCGCAATCGAGCTGCTGCGTGAGGCGGCCGCTCGTGAAGAGGAACTCCCCCTCACGTATGGCCCTCCGATCCCCAGCAAACCGTCCCACGAGTTGCTCGGAGAACTGCTCCTGGAGGCCGGACGAGCGGGCGAGGCGAGGCGACAGTTCGAAAAAAGCCTGGAGCTGGCGCCGCGGCGGGCCCTGTCCTTGCTTGGACTGAGCCGAGCCGCCCACCAAAGCGAAGATGAAGCCCAGGCGCGGCAGGCTCTCGAGACCTTGCACGAGATCTGGCGCGAGGCCGAACCCTCGGCTCGGGCATTGCTCGACGACCAGCTCAACGGGCTGATGCCCACCCCTGAGAATTCGCGGGACTGAAGGGGCCGGCCCCACCCCAAGGGCCCCCGCCCGAGGCGGGTCACTTCTTGCCGTGCAGCTCTTTCCACTCTTCTTCGAACTCGTTGCCCTCGTTCCATCGGGGCATGGGCTCGGCGTTGGCGACTTGGAGAACCATTTCGAATACGATTCTCATGTCCCGTTCCGCCCCGGAGAGGTCCCACTTGTCGTTCACCTGGTCCTGCACCCGGTGGTAGTGCTGGTCGTGGTAGACCTCGGGGTCGAAGCCCAGGGGCTCTCGATAGTCTTCACCCGGGTTGATGAACAGAGCGGGAATCCCGGCTTTGGCGAAATTGACCTGGTCGGAGCGATAAAAGCTGCCAGCGTTGGGATCCGTGTCTCCCACGACCGCCACACCCTGTCTGGATGCGACCGACTGCAGGGCTTCCCCCAGCGAATTGGTGCCCAGACCGATGGCTGAGATGTCCGAAGTCACTCCAAAAATCTGAGCCATGTCGATGTTGACGTTGCCCACCAGGCGGCTGCGATCGAAGGGAGGCTGGGCCACGAACCAGCGGCTGCCCAGCGAGCCGCTCTCCTCGGCGGCGCAAGCGAGAAAGAGCAGCGACCGCTTGGGGCGCGGCTGGAGGGCGGAGAAGGCGCGGGCCAGACTGAGGATGCTTGCAGTCCCCGAGGCGTTGTCCCAGGCACCGTTGAAGATCTTGTCCTCTCCCTCCACCTGGGGATTCGTGCCCAGATGGTCGTAGTGGGCGGAAAAAACGATCACCTGGTTCTTCAACTCGGGATCGCTGCCTTCCAGCATTCCCAGAACGTTGCGAGTTTCCAGGCGGCGGATCTCGTTCTGGATCGTGGCGCTGACTCTGAAACCTGTGTCCACCGGTTTGAACTCGCGACTCCTGGCCATGTCGAACAGATCCTCCAGGCTGCTGCCCATGGCCTGGGCGATGCGATTGGAAGTGGCTTCGTCGATCCACCCCAGCAGGTCGACCTGATAGCCGCTGCCGGGCAGATCCAACGCAAAGTGCTCCTCGGAGCCGTTGTGCTGCACCACATTGAACCCATAGCTGGCAGACGGGGTGGTGTGGATCATGAAAGCACCGGCGGCGCCCTTGCGCATGGCTTGCTCGAACTTGTAGGTCCAGCGCCCGTAGTAGGTGCGCGCCTCGCCGCCGAACAATTCACGGCCCGCTTCGGTGACCGGCGGATCGTTGTTCAGGAACAGCAGGACCTTGCCGTCGACCTCCACTCCCTTGAAATCGTCCCAGTTCTCCTCAGGGGCCTCGACTCCATACCCCACGAAGAGCAGGGGAGCGTCGCTGATCTGGACCCGCTCTTTTTGGGCCGTGGACCAGTAGGTGAGCGTCTCGTCGGAGGCGAAATCGAGCTTCTTGCGGTTCTTCCCGGTGATCGAGAGAGACGACCCGCCTGCGACCTTCTTCTGACCCACCAAACGAACGGTCTGAAAATAGGAACCATTCACCGGGGACAGACCGATCTCGAGGAAGCGCTCTCGCAGATAGGCGGCTGCCTTTTCCTCGCCCGGGGTGCCGGCTCCGCGGCCTTCCATTTCATCAGCTGACAGGGCTTTCACATCGCTCAGGATGCTCGCGCTGGTAATGAGTCTGGCCGCCTCTTCGGTAGGCGAGTCCCCCGTGTCGACGGCGCAACCCGAGAGCGCCACCATCGCAGCCAGCAACAAAATTGAGCGTGTCGCCAAACAATGCATGATTCGGAGATCCTTTCCGGTCACTGGTTCGAAGTCAGCCGGGCACTCGCCCGGCGGGTCTCTAATTTACCACTTCCTGGAACCGCCAGGACGTCGCTCGAAGGCCGTCAGTTCTGCCGCGTCCCGAAGGCGGGCGCGAAGACTACCAGTACCTTCAAGTCCTCCTCGATCTGATGAAAACGGTGGGGCACCTGTGCTTTGACATAAACCACTGAACCGGCTTCAACGGCCACATCCTCGTCGCCCACACGGAGCGTGGCTTTGCCCTCGAGGATGCTGTAAACCTCGTCTTCGCTGTGCGGCGCTTGCGGATCCTCGGCGCCGGCCGCCAGGACATACAGCCCCGCGCTCATGTCCTCGGCGCGAAAGAACTCCAGGTAGGAGCGGCCCTGGTCCGCCCGCTCTCGATCCACCTGCTGGATCCGGAAAGCCGCCCAGCCGGGACCCGATTCTGCCCTGGACGAGACGGCCATGGACAGGGCTCCGAACAGGCCCATCGAGATTGCCCAAAAGATCAGCAAACGCATGATTACAGCTCCTCTTCCTGATGGCGCCGCGTCTTCTTTTGACGCGGCTTCGATGAAACGAACTCGCGTCGTCACTGAGGCCGGATCAGCGCCTTGACGACCAACCCGCGGGCAACCTGATCCAGGGCCTGCTGGGCCTGTTCGAGCGGAAACTCAGTGACTGCGATGCTCTCCCAACTCCTCCCGGCGACCGGATCGGAGGCGATCTCCACGGCACGGTGGAAGTGGGAGAAATCCGAGCCCCAACATCCGCGCAGTTCCAGATGCTTGCGGTTGAGGTCCAGATGAGGGTTGAACGAGACGGTTCCGTGATCGGTGTATTGCCCCACGATCACGGCACGGCCGGCATCTCGCGTCCAGCGCATGGCTTGGACGACGGCCTCCGGTCGGCCCGTTGCTTCGATCGTGACGTCGGCGCCGCGCCCCTGAGTATGCTCACGAATCCAGTCCCACCTCGTGGCCTCGTCGTGCTCTTCCCAGTTGCAGACCGCGTCCGCCCCGACCTGGCGAGCCACCTCCAAACGTCCGCTGGGTGCTCCGATGCAGAGCACCCGCAGAGCGCCGGCCAGCCGGGCCAGGATGATCGTGGACAGCCCAACCGGGCCGCTTCCCAGAGCCAGCACCGTGTCCCCCGGACGGATTTCCGCCCGTTCCACCGCGTGGAGAGCGGTGGGCAGGGAGCAGCCTCCCGCCATGAAGCGGCGCTGGAGGCCCCGACGCAGGCGGATACAGTGCGTTCCGGGTTTGAGGTAGAGATGGTCGGCCCAACCTCCCGAGGGGCCGTCTGCTACGCCGTAGGTGATCCCGTAGACCTTGCGCCGGGGGCAGCGGGTGCTGGCTTTGGCCACCAGACAATACCAACAGGCGTGGCAAGTGCGGTGGACGTCCAGGAATGTCACCGAGTCGCCCTCGCTCAGTGGCTCTCCCCGCACGTCCAAGAGCTCCCCTCGGACCTTCGCCAGACGGCCCGCTGCCACGTGTCCCGGGACCAGCGGGTAGGGGACGCCCTCCAGCCGGCCTTGCTGCAGGGAAACGTCGGTTCCACACACTTCACTGTAGTCGACTCGAAGCAGCGCCCCTCCAGCGTCCAGCTCCGGTTCGGGGAACTCCTCGATTCGAACCGGCTGATTGGGTGCTGGAATCACGGCAGCGGTGATCTTCAACTGCGATTTTTCCTCCTGCGCGACGCTCGCCGCGGCAATTCCTGCTCTCTGGTGAAGCCTGTTGAGAAGTGTGGGAACTCTTCGTTCCACTCAGAGCCCCGACTTGCGCGCTCCCGGGAACCATTGCGGCCAAGCTGCGTTTAATTCAATGAGGCCCTGTGCACACTTCCAGGGCTCCCGTGTTTGGAGCATAACCGAAACGACACATCCAAGGGAGGATCCACTGTGAGAAGACTGGCAATTTCAATGGCCGCTCTGTTGCTGCTTTCGGCAGCCGCAGCGCTGGCGCACCCGCATCTGTCCAAGACCGTTACGGCCAAGCTGGACAACGGCACTGAGCTGAAACTGAGCTACTACACTTCACCCGCCAATATGGACCACGTCGCCAAGGCGCAGGCGGGAGAATTCAAGCCGGCAGCGGCGCGGATCGAGGTTTCCGCGGACCTGGATGCCGCCGGCGTAATGATTGCAGCCGGCGAGTACACGCTCGGGGCGATCAAGAACGGCGACGACGACTGGTCGATGGCGCTCTATCCCGGCCGGCTCGGCTACGGCGCCTCGCCGGACGCTTCGAAGCTGATCCAGTTGAAGAGCCAGCTGTCCAAGGATCACGGCACAGCGCACCACATCGTCTACGACCTGGTGCCCGGCTCAGGAGACCAGGAGGGTCACCTGACTCTGATTTGGCACTTCGGCTCGCTGCACTTGTCCGGCGTGCTGAATTGACGAGAGAGTAGAAACTCTTTACGGGCGCCGCCGCCGAGAACGCGACTTCTCCGGCGGCGCCTGGGCGTCCGCCTGGCCGCCCAAGGCACGACCCGCACCCCCGCTCAGACTTCGACAATCACCTGGTGAAGCCCGGTCGCTCCGGAGGGAAAGGCCCCGGAGAAGTCCTCGATCTGCCGGCCACCTTTGGCATCGATTACTCTCACGGAGAGAACGTGGGAACCAGAGCCATTCGGGCGCCACTGGAACTCCCAGGTCGACCAGGCATTGGGCGAGGCTGCACTGGTGAGCCGGGCCGGCTGCCAGGCGCCTTCATTCACCCGTACCTCGACACCTCCCACGGGGAGACTGCCGCAGTAGGCCACTCCCTGTACCCTCCACGACCCGTCCGGCCCTGCCCGGGCGGCGTCGAAGCGCGAAGTCATTTTCACCTGGGCACTCTCGGACCAACCTCGCCGTTCCCAGTATCCCGAGGTGCTGTCCCGGGTCACGATGATCCGCTCCAGCCAGCGTGGTTGCTTCATCCCATACTTTCCCGGCAGGAGGACCCGGAGGGGAAAGCCATGTTCCCTTGGCAGCGCGACTCCGTTCATCTCGTAAGCCAGATAGGATTCCGGGTCCAGAGCCACTTCGAGTGGGACGCTGGAGTAGAAACCGTCGGCTGCAAAGAAAACGGCTCTCCAACCCGGGCCGGCCCCGTCCATGACCCGTCCCAGCAGAGGGGCCAGCGGTGTGGCCGTCCATTCGGCATTGCCCACGGCGTCTCCTCCCACTCGGTTGGAGATGCACATGAAGGTCTTTGCGATTCGCCGGTATTCCAGCCCTCTGATCTGCTCGAGAGAAAGGCTGAAGGTGCCGGACGGGCCCTCCAAGCGGAGCTCCCAGCGGCCGAGATCAGGCTTTTCGGGATAACCGCCGATGGAGACCGTGTAGAAGTCTCGATTGGGCGTCAGGTAACCGTGACGGCGCTGAACCAGCGGCTTGGGCCTGGCCCGCCACCAGCGATAGGCGAAGTAACCGCCGACTCCGGCCAGCACGGCGATCAGGAACCGGCGGCGTCCGGTGTGGCGCCGCTGCCGGCGCAGTTCAGTGGCAGAATCGAACACCAGACCATGGTAGCAACAAGCGGCCGGGACAAGTTCGGAGTGGGAAGTTCGGAGCGGGAAGTGGAAAGTACCGGAGGAAATGCAGCTTCTTCCGCACGGACCTCTCCGAGCCGGAAATGCAGACTCACGGTGCTGACCCACTGGAGAACCGCCTCCACAGCAGTTTTCCGGACTCGGCGTCTCTCCGAGCTTCGGGCAACCAGGGCTCTGAGGGGAGATCGACTCGATCGTCGAAAACGATCACCAGGCGGGCCGTTCAGCTACTGGAAACCGGCAACTTCTCTTCCAGGATGCGGGCGGTGACGTCGAAATGGGAGGCATGCCAGCGAACCCTCCCCTCCTCCATCAGCAGAAGCTGTGGAGATTCGTGGCGCACACCGGTCCGGCGAGTGACCTGCTCCGAGAGACGGCGGTTCTCGATCACGTCAAGGACGAAGATGGGCACCTCTGGGTTCTGCAGGTGGAATCGCTCCATCTCGGAGAGAGCGTGGGCGCTGATGGGGCAGCGGGTACTGTGCTTGAAAAGCACGGCGCGGCTGCGTGCGAAGACCTGGTCCAATTGCTCCGGCGTTTGAACCCTGTCCATCAACTCCATCTCCAGTTTCATGACGCGTGGCCCCAGCCGTTGCAGTGTACTCGCGCCCTCTGACGCTGCAGGCCGCCTGCAGCCAGTCGGTCTCCAGGCGCCCCCTGCGACGCGGGAGAGAGGCCCTGTGAGCCACAATTCTTTCAAAGCCTGGATTTCTCAACTCTGAATTGCTCCTCGAGCCGCCGCAGTCCCTCCTGCACGCTCACCGGAGGCTGATACCCCAGCAAAGTCCGGGCCGCCCCGATATCGAACCAGTGGGCCGTCGAGAGTTCCTCGGCCAGGAAGCGGGTCAATCGAGGCTCGCCAGACAGGGGCAACAGCCGGTAGAGTTTTTCCAGCAGTAAGCCGGCCGCGTAAGCCAGGCCGGGGGAGATCGTCTTTCGCACTGGCGGCAAGCCGGCACAGCCCAGGATGCGATCGATGAAGCTCCAGAGCGGCACAGGCGAATCATCGCTCAAGAAGAAGGCCCGACCGGCCACTGGGCTGTTCGGGGCGAGTCGGGCCGCTGCCAACTGGTGCCCGTGCGCGGCGTTGTCCACATAGGTGAAATCGACCAGCTTGTCCTGGCTTCCGATCCGCTTCAGTTGCCCGGCACGGGCGCGGGCCAGGATCCCGGGAATGATGTGAGTGTCTCGCGGCCCCCAGATCAAGTGAGGCCGCAGGGCCACAGTCTCGAGTCTTTCCCCGTTGGCGCCCAGCACCATCCGCTCCGCCTCCGCCTTGGTAGCCGGATAATGGGCCTTGAAGTGATGGGAATAGGGAACCGACTCGTCGACTCCTTCCATGTCTTTGCCATTGAACACGACGCTCGGCGAACTGGTGTAGACGAGCTTCCGAATGCCCAGGCTCCGGCAAGCCTGGACAACGTTACGTGTCCCTTCCACGTTGGCCCGGTAGAATTCGTCGTAATCCCCCCAGATGCCGGCTTTGGCCGCCACGTGAAAGACCAGCTCGCATCCCCGGCAGGCCTCCGCCACGGCCCGGGAATCCGCCAGATCGCCCTGCTGTTGTTCCACCTGCAGCTCCTCCAGCTCTGGGTAGCGGCTGCGCGAGAAGCTGCGGACGGCATGGCCGCCGGCGACCAGCTGCCTGGCTAGTGCGCCCCCCAGAAAGCCGCCCGCTCCGGTGACGAGAATCATCCCGTCTGCCAGCTTTTCAGGCAACGAAGTCGAGTTTTCCACGAAGCCGTCCCTCGGCCCAGCGGGCCAGTTTTTCGCGAAAGATCTTGGCGTTGTGCCGGATGTCCACAGGAAAGGCGTGGTGAAACAACGCGGCCCGAATCTGACGGCCAGCCGGGTGGGTGGCGCCCAGCTGCAGAATCTCATCCCCCAGCGCCTGGCTCCCCTTCCAGGCGTGCTTGTCCTCGAGTTCGACACAGAGGACCGGAATCTGCCCCGGCGGATGCCCCAGTCCCACCAGGGCAGTCCGAAGCACCGCCGGGTGATGATTGAAAATCCCTTCGACCGCCACGCTGAAGAGAGGACCCGTGGGGGTGATCACTCGGTGGGACTTTCGTCCGCAGAACCAGATCCGTCCTCGCTCATCCCTCCATCCCACGTCTCCCATGCGGTGGAGCACGCCTCCGTCCGATGCCTGGATCTTGGCCAGCCGGTTTGCCTCCGGCCGGCCGTAGTAGGCCTGCGAGACGTTGGGTCCCGCCACCACGATTTCGCCGACCTCACCGTCGGGAACCAGCAGTCGATCCGACCAAGCCTCGATCGGGTCGTCGGAGATCTGGATCAGCCAGAGCTTCACCCCGGGCAAGGGCAGGCCGATGCAGACGCCCTTGCCCGCGGCGGTGCCGGTCTCTGCCAGCAGCTCCCGGCTCCCGATGGAACAGACCGGAAGTGCCTCGGTAGCCCCATAGGGAGTGTGCACTTCGGCCTCCTCCGCCAGCAGTCGAGAAAACTCCTCGAGCACTTTTCGGGACACGGGAGCCCCTGCCGAGAGCACCCGGCGCAGACCGGGAAAGCCTATGCCATGCTCCCTGGCGTAAGGACCGACTCGCTTCAACAGAGCGGGGGAAGCAAACATGTGCGTGGCGCCAGTGTCTCGAATCGCCGCCACGATCTTGCGCGGATCGACCTTTCCCGGGCGCGTGAAATCCATCTCGGGGAAGACCGTGGTCATCCCGAGCCCCGGGTCGAAGAGCCCGAACAGCGGGAACGTCGCCAGGTCAACCTCTCCGTCCTGGATGTGGAACAGCTCCTTCAGAAAGCGAGCCTGAGCGGCGAACATGCGGTGGGTGTAGATGACGCCTTTGGGTGGCCCCGTGCTGCCCGAGGTGAACACCAGCGCGGCCGCGGTGTCGGGCTGAGGTTCCGGGAGGGCCGAATCGTCCCACTCCGACATCATGAGTCGGGGAAAACTGACGCCTCCCAGCAGCGGCCTGCCGCCCGCCGTAACAGAAATCTCGATGCTCTTCCGAGCCCAGCCCAATAGCCGTCGCGCGGCCTGGGCCAGCGGAATCCCGATGAACGCAGCCGGCTCGGCTTCGGCCAGACACTTGCCCAGATGCCTCCAGCCCATTCCCGGGTCGACCAGCACGGGAACCGCCTGGGCTTTGATCAGGCCGAAGCTGAGGATGAGGAAATCCACCCCCGGCTTGACCATCAGGACCGTCCGGGTCCCCGGTTGGATGCCCAGAGAGCGCAGCGCGCGGGCGCAGCGGTTGCTCCGGCGCTCCAACTCCGCCAAAGTGAGGGTACCGTCCGTGGCGACCAAGGTCAGCCGGCCGGGGAATCGCCGGGCGGCTTCGGCCAGCTGCCGGGAAACGGTGCCTTCGCTCACCCTGCCACCCCCGGCACGGAGACGCGTCTCAAGAACCGAATGATGGGAGGGATGACCTCTTCCGGCGCGTCTTCCAGGAGGTAGTGACCTCCCTCGGCAAATTCGTGAGTCTCGGCTTGGGGGAAGTGTTTCCGCCATTGACTGAGAAACTCCCGATCGAAAACGAAATCGCGCATCCCCCAACAGATCAGCAAAGGGTGGCTGCCCAGGCGCCCCAATCCCTGCTCGACGGACTGCAGCGTCGAGTACGAAGGATGTGACGGCTCCAGCGGAATGTCCTGCACGAAACGCAAAGTGGCGATGCGGTTGCTCCAGGAATCATAGGGGGCGGTGTAGCCCCGGCGTACGGCTCGCGGCATGGCCCGGCGGCAGCCCAGCCAGACCGCTCCCTGGGCGAACAGATTGAAGCGCCGGATCAAAAAAGCCAGCAGGCGTGAGCGGCGGCAGAGTTGCAGGGTCCAGTGGATAGGACGGCCCGAGGGCGAGGAAAAAGCCGCCGTGTTGAGCAAGATGAGCCGACCCACACGCTCGGGATGTCGCACCGCGTAGCCCAGCCCTATGGGGCCCCCCCAGTCGTGCAGGATCAGCGTCAGCGGCCCGCTCGGCACGGTGGCTTCCAGGAAGTCGCTGAAGTCGGCGATGCGCTGCTCGAGGCGGTAGCGGTAAGCACTGTCGGCGGGTTTGTCCGAGAGCCCGCAGCCGATGTGATCGGGTGCCAGAACCCGGTGCGAATGCCGCAGCGCCAGGATCAACTCCCTCCACATGAACGACCAGGAGGGATTGCCATGCACCATCACCACCGGCTCACCCTCCCCTTCGTCCAGATAGTGCATCCGGTGGGCGCCCAGCTCGAGAAAATGCGATTCGAAGGGGTAGTAACTTCTCCATGCAGGAAGGCTCTGGCTCATGAACTCACGGGAAGGATGAAACGGCGACGGGAGCAGGGACTCCCCCACCCATCGTCAGTATTTGATGGAGCCGACGGCAGTGGTGACTCCGGCGCTCCCCATCAGCAACAAGACCTGCATGCCGCGCTGCAACCTTCCCTCCTCCTCGGCGACCGCCAGAGCCAGTGGGAGCGAAGCCGATACGGTGTTGCCAAACCGGGGATGCGTTTCGAAGATCCGGGCCACGTCCAGCCGCAGCAGATGAGCGACCTTACTGGTCGCTGTGCGGCTGACGGCGTGACCGACGATCAAGTCGTGGGTTCGGCTCGCAATCGCAACTGCCTCTCGAAAATGATCCACCAGCTTGCGAATCGTGAAGGAAAGCAATTCCGCCGGCGCCGTGAAGAACGACATGGGCCGGATCCCGTTCAAACCGTTGCTCGAGAAGTCTCCGGCGTTGGGCAGCAACACCTTGCACAGCTCGTGCTTTTCGCCCCAGGTCTTGAAAGAAAAGCTGCTGTCGGCGGTTTCCCCGTCGGCCGAGAGAATCGTGGCCGTTGCAGCCTCACCGATCGTGAAGGCGGAAAAAGCATTCTCGAGGTCCTCCAATCGCGTCATCTCCAGATTGGACCGGCAATACTCCCGGAAGTTGAATTCGCAGTTGAGGACCATGACATTTCGGTAGACCCGCTGGTCCAGAAAGCTCTTGGCGATGGACACACCGCGGATCCAGCTCGCACAAGCGTCCAGCACGTCGAAACAGGTAGCCCGGATCAGTCCCAATTCACTTTGGAACAGATTTGCCGTTGCCGGTTCGACCCAGCCGCGACCCACTCCGGTGTAGATCAGCAAATCGATGTCCTGAGGCACCAAGCCGCTCTTTTCCAGAGCCCTGCGGCCAGCCCGGACGGCGAAGTCGATGGCCTTCTCGCCATTGCTCCGGTGGTACCGGGTCTGCGTGCCCGACAACCGGAAAAATCGCCGCACCCGATGCTCGAGCGCCCTGAGTTCGTTCAAGGACAGGTGCTTCCGGCTCCTCTCGATGAGTTCATCGATGATCGCCTGGTTATTGACTTTCAACGATGGCAGAGCGTACGCGATACTTAGGAATCTCATTGCTTCTCTCTCGCAACGCCGCAGGCTGCCGAAGGTCCGTTTTCCACCGGCACTTCCTCGGTTTTGCAGAACCCAATACTATAACCTTTCTCGATCCGTATTCCAATTTTTTGAAGACAGCGCGACCTCTAGAGGCTGCTCAGCTTCCGTCGAATCGAGCCGCATCCCTGAGCGGAACTGCCGATCGAGAAGCGCGGAGGTCGGGAGGGCGAGTACCCGCAAGAATGTACACCCCCAGCAATCAGACGCTCAGGATGGGTCGCCGGATTCGGGCGGGGCCGCCAAATGCGGCACTCGGGAAGGAACGTGACAATTCTACGGGGGCATCCGCGAGGGGCGGATCCAATGGGGCAAGGGGACGGAACCGTTCGACCCCGGAACGAGCCTTGTGCCTGCGATGATCGGATGACATCGGAGCCGCACGGAATCACCGGCCCTGCTGCCGGGGGCTGCCGCGGGCGACGGTACGCTGGCTGAACGCTCCGATGTCCTGAGTCTTACCGACTCTCAAGCTCCAACCAACTCGAATCGAGCCGACTCCCACCCCAGCAGAGCTCGCTTCCGGGTGACGCCCCCCGCATAGCCGCTGATCGCGCCGCTGGATCGAATTACCCGGTGACACGGGATCAAGTAGGAGACGGGGTTGGACGCGACCGCCCCGGCCACGGCCCGCGTCGCCCGGGGACGCCCCAAGGCCTTGGCCAGGCTCTGATAACTGCAGACCCTCCCAGGTGGCACGGCTAGCAACGCCTCCCACACCTTGAGCTGGAAGTTGGTGCCCTTGAGGCAAACCGGCAGAGGATTGCGCAACTCCCGCTGGGAAAAGATCTGATCGTGCCAAGCTCGAACAACGCGAGGATCTTGGATGAGATTGGCGCCAGCCCAGCGCCGGCGCAGATCTTCAATGACTCTCTCGGCTGTCAGCGGGCCCAGGAAGCTGAGGTGACAGACACCCCGCTGAGTGACGGCCAGCAGAGATTCGCCAAAAGGCCCCTCCTGAACGGCGTAGCGAAGCTCCAAGCCTTCGCCCTGCAGCTTGTATTCCCCGGGTGTCACCGCCTCGACCTTGACGAACAGGTCATGAAGTCGCCCCGGCCCGGACAAGCCGCACTCCAGGGCGGTTTCCAGAAGCGGCTCGGACTCTTCGAGGAGTTGCTTGGCATGTTGCAGCGTCAGGTACTGCAGAAAGCGCTTGGGGCTGACACCTGCCCAACGCTGAAAGAGGCGCTGAAAATGAAAGGGGCTCAAACCCACGGCCGCCGCCACCTCATCGAGGGCCGGCTGTTCCAGGAAGTTCTCCTGCAGGTACTCCAAGGCTTGTGCAATTCGTTGATACTCTTTGGACATGATCGTCACGCTCCTTCGTCTCGCCCGTCACTGTAGTACGCGCCAGAGACCTTCACCACCCGTTTCTTGCGATCGGGAGAAAAAATGTCCCGAGAGCCTCGACTCGCCCCCTGGACACTCCTTCAATACCCCTCAGGTCCCACCCCCGTGCGCCCGAAGGGTTGCGGGCGAGCCCCCAGGTGCCCGGCGCCTCGCAGCAGGGTGGCCCAGTCGGTTTCCGGGGGCCGGCTGTCGCTTCGAAACGCCCGCAACATACGTTGCTGTATTCATGGATCGGGGTACTGAAGCCGCGTCCCCGCGCTCTACGCCCCTCCACGCCCTTGACACTCCGCCAGTTTTCCCTCTAGAAAGCGCCTCTCCGTCTCCGAGCAGGCGCAGGCCAGCGCCTCGCGATAGCAGCCGGCGGCCCGCTCCCACTCGCCCAGCTGCAGGCAGAGCGCTCCCCGGACGGCGGGCAGCAAATGGTAGCGCCTCAGGGAGGGCTCGTCGCTCAGTGATTCGAGACAGCGCAGGCCGGCGCGCGGGCCCTGCAGGAAGCTGACGGCGACACAACGATTGAGTCGAACGATCGCGGAGGGCTGGACTTCCAACAACCGATCGTACAACCGGCAAATTGCCGGCCAATCCGTGGATGCGTAGTCGGGAGCCGAGGCGTGCAGGGCCGCAATCGCCGCCTGGAGATGATAGGGGCTTTCCTGCTCCCCCCTCATCGATCGTTCGAAGTATGAGAAGCCTTGTGCCGTCAGCGCTCGATCCCAGAGTTGTCGATCCTGGTCGGCCAGCAACTGCAACTCCCCGCTGATCTGGAGGCGGGCGGGAACGCGAGCCGCCAGAAAACACATCAATGCCACCAGCGCGCACACTCGCGGACTGGAGGTCTGCGGATTCGCCGCCAATCCCTGGCCCAGGCGGAGCGCTTCCCGAAGCATCTCTTCTCGGACCACCTCTGCCCCTTGGTGTGGCCAATACCCCTCATGGAACATGAGATAGAGGGCGGCCAGCACCAGGTCCAGGCGTTCCTCCAGTTGCGTCGATGGCGGCATCTCGAAGCGCACCTTCGCCTCGCGCAGGCGCCGTTTGGCCCGGACCAGGCGCTGGGCGACGGCATCCGGCCGGCTCAGGAATGCGCGTGCGATCTCCGACACGCCGAAACCGCAGACCGTCTTCAGAATCAAGGCTACGCTCGACTCGGCAGGCAGTTCGGGCCGGCAGCACAGGAACATCATTTGCAACTGCTCGTCCCAGCTTTCGCTTTCGATTCTCCGGGAGTCGTGCGAGCCCAGCAACGCGAAGTCTTCCAGCTGGAGGCGCACCTCCTGCTCCTTGCGCCGGAAGTTCTCGCGGCGCCGCAGCACGTCCAGCGCCCGGTTGCGCGCCACCCGGACCAGCCAAGCTTCCGGCTGATCGGGCACTCCTCGAAACGGCCAGGTCTGCAGCGCCGCCATCAGAGCCTCCTGCACGACTTCCTCGGCCAGCGAAAGCTGGGGAGGCCCGAGGATGCGCACCAGGCGCGCCACCATTCGACCGTATTGACGGCGGAACAGGTGCTCCACCAGTTGCCTGACTTGCTGGGGCCGCCGCCTCGCGTCCCCGCCAAACCTGTCGGGGTCAGACTTCATCGATTTCCCGGATCTCGATGCGGCCGAACTCCAGATGCGGGCAATCCCGGCATAGCCTTTCGGCCTCGTCATAACCGGAGGCCTGAATCAGGAAGAACCCTCCCACTACTTCGCGCGCCTCGCTGAAGGGGCCGTCCGTCACGATCCGGCCTCGCTCGCTCAGATGCCGGCCCCCGTCATCCTTGAGCTTGCGCCCGTCCAGCAGCTTTCCCCCCCGCCTGAGCTCTTGGCTCCAAGACTCGTAACGCTCGATGATTTTCTGCATCTGGTCCGGGGACAGTTCGCTGAACCGATCGAGGGGTTCGTGAAGCAACAAAACGTATCCTGGCATTTCGGTCCTCCCTGGTTAAGGCTTCAGCCGTTCCCGCAACCGCCAGGATTAGGACGAATCCTCCGGGCGGGTTGCGGATCGAGGTCACCGCTGCTCCTTCCGGCCAATCGCCGGAAGCGGCCTCGTCTTTCCAGTCAGACGATTGGATCTCGGCCAAATCGACAGCTTCGGCGACTTTTCCAGAACCTCGTCCTCCTCTAGAATAAGCCGGGTCGACGGGCCGCCGAAGTCCCCCGGCGGTTGGGGGATGAGGTGGCCCCGGTTTGCGAACAATCAGCGCGGCAGGGAAAACGCTCGGCCGGGGTGCTCCAGCTCCCGGAGGCGATCCGCGATTTCGCCCTTTTTTGTCAGCCGATGGGCCAGCGCTACACACTCTTGATCGTCGACGACGAGGTGTCCAATCTGCAAAAGCTTCGTCGCACCTTCGTGGAAGACTGCCGCATCTTGCAAGCACGCACCGGAGACCAAGCCCTGCGGCTGCTACAGAGGGAAACCGTCGATGCCATCATTACCGATCAACGGATGCCCGGAATGTCCGGTGTCGAGCTGCTCCGCCGCTCCCTGGATTTCTGCCCCGAATCGCGACGCATCATCCTGACTGGCTATTCCGAGACCGACTATTTGATGGACGCCATCAACGAAGGCCAAGTGCACCGGTACATCATCAAGCCGTGGGAGCCCTTCGCTCTCAGGCAAACCGTCTTGGAGGACTTGGAGCATTTTCGACTGAAGAAGGCGCATCAGCTCGTAGAGGAACAGCTGCGCATCGCCCGGGAAGTCCAGGCCCATCTATTCCCCCAGGACCTTCCGCCGGTCCCCGGCCTGAGTTATTCGGGCTCCTGCCGCTCGGCTGGGCAGATTGGCGGCGACTTTTTCGACTTCCTGAAACTCTCGGAGCGGGAGTTCTGCATCGCGGTGGGGGATGTGTCCGGCAAGGGCATTTCCGCAGCGCTGTTGATGGCCAACTTGCAGGGATTGCTGCGGAGTCACATCTCCTACCGAAGAGACAGCTTGGACCTGATGCTTCGGGAGATCAACGGCCTGTTGTGCTCCTTCACCGGCGGGAGCCGCTTCGCGACTTTCTTCTGTGCCGTCTATGACGCCCAAGAAGAGCGCGTGTCATACGTCAATGCCGGCCACAATCCACCGGTACTCTTGCGCCGGCGCGATTCGGGGCCGCCCCGGCTCTGCCAGCTGCCCGCGACCGGTGTGCCTCTCGGCTTGTTCCGGCAATCCTCCTACGCGGAAGAATCGATCGACTTCCAGCCTGGGGACAGTCTGATCGTGTACACCGACGGGGTCGTGGAAGCCGAGAACTCCCTCGGAGACCAGTTTGGTGAGCAGCGGCTGGAAGCAGCCCTGGTAGGGGCGGCCGATCTGGCCGCCGATCGAATTCAGGCCGCGCTGCTCCAGGAGGTCAGCGAATTCGTGGAGAGCCGGCCCCCCACGGATGACCTCACACTGGTGGTCCTGAAACGCCAGCAGGCAGCGGCACCCATTTCGGATGAGCAATCCTAGCCCGGATTCCCCACGAGACTTCTCATTGCGGTCCCCGGATGAACCTCCCGATCGGCTGCGCTCGATCGGCCCGTGCGTCACTCCAGCTCGATGAGCTCGGCTGCCCCGGGGCCGGCCAGCGCATTCTTGCGGCGCACCATCATCGCCAGATAGGCACTCGTGCCCAGCAGCAGCGCTGCCAGCACGCCGTGCGCCATCGCGTGAACGACGAAAGCGGGTTCCGGCTGTACCCCCTCCTGGCCTTTCTCGGGCGACAGCAGAAGCACGCCAAAGCCCACGGCCAACTGCATCAGGACCAGCAGCACGAGCACCCAGCACGCGACCCGCAGGGGGCCTTTCGAGAGCTGTTTGAAGATCGCCACGGACGCGTCCAGGGCTACGACCGTCACCCCCAGCGCGGTGATCAGGTGCAGCAGGAGCAGGACCACGAACAGCCCTTCCGCTTCCGCGTGACCCGCCGCGACGCCCAGCACGATCTGAGTCAGGGCCAGCAGCGCCAGCCAGCGAGTCTTACGCAACGTCCCGGCCTCGAACCGGGTGGGACTACCTTGCTGCTCCTGCCATTCCCAGCAATAGACGGTGGCCAGCACCACCAGCAGCGCGAAGAAAAGAGGCGGCAGCAAAGCGTGGATAAACCCGAGCCAGACGGGAAACTCCCAGAGCACGCCCAGCCCCCCCAAGAGGATCTGGGTCAGGACCAGCAGCACGGCCGTCAGTCCAAGGCGCCGCACCTCAGGGCGCGCCTCGCGCATCTGGAGGTAGATCCCCACTGCCAGCGTGAGAACTCCCACCGTGGCAGCCGTCAGCCGATGCAGGAACTCGTACCAGATCCCGGCCACCAGCTGGGGGGGAATCAGTCCTCCCTGCATCAGAGGCCAGTCGGGGATGGCCAACCCGTAGCCGCTGCTGGAAACGAAAATGCCCAGACCGATCAAGACCAAGGTGAGGAGAGCCGTTCCAGCCCATCCCAACAGCAAACCGCGGTGATACCAGCTCTGCATCGTCAAACCGTCCCCCCTCGTGTTCTCACCTCAACTCGTGCTTCTCAACAGCGTCCGCCTGTGTGTCATAGACCACGAAACTGGAAACTTGCCCCTCGGAGAGACCGCCCATGATCTCACCCGGATTGATCAAGCGGGTGCGCCCCTCCCGGCGCACTTCGTAGCGGTGATTGTGGCCGAAACAAACGACGTCGAACTGTCGCCCGGCCGCCAGCAATGCCGCCACGTCGTCGAAGTGATGCACCGCGAAGCGCTTGCCGTCCAGAGTGAGCTGGGCCGTTTCGCCGTGCAACTGCAGCTGGGGATACTGAGCCGCCTTGAGGGTCAGGCGGTAGCGGTCTCCGTCGTTGTTGCCGAAGACGATGTGAACGGGTCCGGCAAACCCCCGGCCCAGTTGATCCACGATGAACGGGGAGCAGAGGTCGCCGCAACAGATCAAGACTTCCGTGTCGGCCAGCTTTTCCAAAGCCTCGGCCAGCTTCCAGACATTGTCGTGAATGTCGGAGATGATACCAATTTTCATGGGAAGCATTGTGACACAGCGGGACTGGGACACTCTCGTGCTCGAGATTCAATGCTTGATGATCAGCAGCGTCTGGTCGTCGGATTGACGCTCCTGCCGAGCGAAGTCTTCGACCCGCTCGATGATGGCGCTGAACAGTTTCCGGGAACTGCTCCGCCGCCTGCGGCGGATGATTCCCTTCAGGCGCTCCAGACCGAATTCTTCCCCTTTGCGATTGGACGCCTCCGTGATTCCGTCCGTGTAGCACACCAGGACGCCTCCGGGCCCCAGCCGGGCCTCGCCGACTTGATACGGCCGCGGGACGTCGTAGAAGGCCCCCAGGACGGGCCCTCCCACCTCGAGTTCTTCGAATCGCCGACCGTCGAACAGCAGCGGCCGAAGATGTCCTGCGTTGATGTAGCGCAGCCTGCCGTCCAGGTGCAGCTCGCCATAGAAGGCGGCGATGTACTGGTTGGGAAGCGAAGAACGGAACATGCGCCGGTTGATCTTATCGAACAGCAGTGGGGATGTGTCTTTCTCGTAGTGAGCCTGCATCGAGATAGCGGTGTACAGCGCGGTATTGAAGTCTCGAATCAGCATGGCGGCCGCCAGGCCGTGCCCGGAGGCGTCAGCGATCACCACTCCCAGTCGCCCGCCCAGCCGATAGCGGGCCAGGTCGATGAAATCGAAAAAGTCGCCTCCCACGATTGTGCTCGGGATGGTCCGGCCGAAGACGTCGTAATCCCCGAAGCTCTCGATGAGCTCCGGGTCGGGCATGATCTGGTTCTGCATCTCCGCAACCGAGATGAACTCCTCTTTGATCTCCTGCATCGGGGAGCCGACGAGCTCGGTCAGCTTGGTACTGCGGGAGGAACCTGAGCGATTCGGCATCAATTCAACCCGAAATCTTCCACGACTTCGGCGCGCGCCTTGCCCCCTTCGGAGAGTTCCACCTCCACGACCTGGCCCGCCCCGCTGAAAGCCCGTCTGAGGTAGGCCAGAGCGATCGGGCGCTGGAGGCGGGGGGAAGTGGCGGCCGACGTAACGAACCCGACTTTCTTCTCTCCCGCCCAGATGGCGGCTCGCCCCGGAGGAACCGGCCCGGGGGGCAGCAACAGCCGGCACAGAAGGCGATTGACTCCACCGATGTGAGTGGCCTTGGCGACGACTTCCTGGCCGATGTAACAGCCCTTGGTGAGGCTGATGGCGGCCTCCAGACGCGCTTCCATGGGATAGTTGGTTTCGTCCATGTCGACGCCATAGAGGGGAATGCCGCGCTCCAGTCGCAGCAGATCCAACGCCTCGGGTCCCACTCCTTCGACTTCCTCCCGGCCGAGCAGATCCCGTTTCATGCGGTCGACGCCAGGAGGCCAACCCACGACTTCAAGCCCGACGTCGTGCAGGCTGCCTTTGCGGATGACCAGGCAGGAGCAGCCGTCCGACTCGAAGCTGCACAGCTGAAGCGGCTGCGGGGGTGCAGTCACACCGGTCGTCTCCCGGAACAGTTCGAGCGCCCGTGGTCCCTGCAGCGCGATGTGGCTCCACCGACCGGTCACGTCCTCCAGCGTCACATCGTCCATGATGATGAACTTCTCGAGCGTGGTGATCAGTTTGCCGCTCGAGTCTCCCTGTACGTCCAACAGGATCTGGTCGGGTAGTTTGTAGCAGTAGAAGTCCGCTACGATCCGGCCGTTGGCCGTCAGCAGTGTGGCGTAGCAGCCGGCATTCTCGGGCAGTTGCTCCAGGTCGTTGCTGATCATGGCGTGCAGGAAAGAGACCCGGTCGGGCCCGGTCGCTGCAACCTTGGCGCGCCAGGACAGGTCGATCAGTCCGGCCTTTTCCAGCACTGCCCGATACTGGTCTGCCACGGTAGCAGAGAGGCTCATGACGGCTTATTTCAGCAATGGCACCAGCAGGTTGTCAAACCATCGGGCGGGTCAACTCAACTCCTGACCGGGCCGCAGGGCCAACACCTGGACACCCAGGTCGAGGGTCAACTCCTCCAACTCCTCGGGACGCCCCGTCAGAGGAGGGAAGGTGGCGTAGTGCATCGGGATCACCTTCTCGACTGCAAGCAGCCGGCAGGCGTGAGCAGCTTCCTGAGGACCCATCGTATAGAGGTCTCCAATGGGGAGGAATGCCAGCTCGGGACGGTAGAGCTCGCGGATCAGCTTCATGTCGCCAAAGACACAGGTGTCCCCGGCGAAATAGACCCGGAAGCCGTTCTCGAACTCGATGACGAATCCCGCAGGCTCCCCCAGGTAGACGATGGTTCCGTCGTCTTCAATGAAGGCGGAGCTGTGCCGGGCGTCGACCATGGTGACCCGTACGTCGTTGAGCTGCTGGCTGCCGCCTTTGTTCATCCCGTTGACATTCTTCACGCCCTGCTTCTCGAGCCAGGCCCCCAGCTCGAAGATGCAGCCGACCTGTGGGCTCAGCCGGCGCCCCAGGGATACGGCGTCCGAAACGTGGTCGAAGTGACCGTGACTGATCAAAAGGGTGTCGAGCCGATCGATCCGCTTGGCGTCCTCGGGACAACGCGGATTGGTTTGAACCCAAGGATCGAGCAACAGTTTCTTGCCGGCGGGGGTGGTGATCAAAAATGTGCTGTGGCCGAGATACTTGATCCGAACGTCGCGATTCAGCGTCATGATTGGCTCCCTTCCTGGCTTTGACTATACTGAAGCCGCAGCCGGTGAGTAAACCGGGTCGGAGGCGACGACCCGCACCTGTTCACGAGGCCTCCGCCGGTCCACGATCCCTCACGGGGAAACCCGGTTCAGAAAAGAGAGTACCGCGGGCTTGGAGACGCAACTCATGGATTACCTTAGAGTTCAAGGGATCTCGTGTGAGGCCCGGCTCGGCGTCAGCCGGAAGGAACGCCGGGAGCTGCAGTTCATTCGCGTGGATCTATCGGCGGGCCTGGATATGGAAGCCGCAGCCAATACGGACGACTTGGAACTGACCGTCGATTATGCCCAGCTGATCAGGCGCGTTCAGAAGACCGTCCGCGACCACGAATGCTACCTCTTGGAGTCTCTGGCCCAGCATCTCTGTCGCAGCGTCCTCACCGATTCCCGAATTCGGGAGGTCACGGTGCAAGTGTACAAGTTCCCCGAAAATCTCCGGGACGAGATCGACCAGGTGTCGATCGAGATGACCCGTCGGAGCGGATAGCGCGAGCAGTCACGCCTCCAGGTCCGCCAGGATCTTGGGCAAGTGATCCTCGACTTCTGAGCGCTCCCAGACGTGATTGGCACCCGCTTCACGCGCCTGCTGCATCAGCTCTTCTTGCTGGGCATCACTCCAGCAGACGACCGGGAGCTCGTTGTACCGGCTGCGCAGTTGCGCCAGGAGCGAGGTCGGGCTGATCCCCGCCGCGTTCAAATCGAGCAACACGGCATCGGGAGGATTCTCCAATTCGGGCAGGAATTTGTAGAGGGAGGAGACGACTTTCAGGTTGGCACCGCTGGCTTGGCAGATCTGGCTCAACTTCGATTCGAAGAAGAGGTCAGTGACATAGGCGAGAAGTTTCATACGGCTCCAGAGTAACAGAGCAACGAAGCGGCCACCAGCGTCATTTCGGGGTGCGGGATTTCCCGCCCCGAACTCCCGGCTCAGTGAGAGGAGTTGCGGAAATCCGCCATCCTCGCCCGCCAGAACTCTTCGGCCATCTCGTCCCAGCCGTTCATCTCCCAGCCGATCAAGGAGATCGGAATCCAGCCGAAGGACAGGAAGCGATCGTGGAAGTCGCCCAGCTCGAAGGTCTCGCCACGAGCAAGGCACTGCTGAGCCAGCAAGTCCTCCAGCTGTACGCGCCCCATGACGTAGTTCATCCCGTAGGCCGGCCTGCGCAAATAGATCTCCAGATCATAGCGAGCCAGGTTTTCCTCCATCAGGGGCACCTGCCGAACCATCTCGCGGACGGCCTGGTCGAGAGACAGCTCCCCGTTCTGCATCCGGAGCTCTATGGGAATGCGGGAAGCCCTCGCCAACTCCGCGATCTGGAAGAGTTCCCGCGCCCGGGGCCGGTCGTCCAGCAGACCCGAGTTCAACAACATACTCTCGACATAGAAAGCCCAACCTTCGATTCGTCCGCCATCCTGGACAGCCGATCGAATCGGGTTGGCGACGCGGCTGGCAATCAGCCGGTCGAAGCGATGGCCCGGAATCGAGGCGTGTATGTGATTGTTGTGAGCGTCCCGGTGTTGGATTTCCTCCCAGAAATGGCGCTTCATCCCCTCGCGCCAGAAGGCATCCGTTTCGAAGACCGGCAGACCCTCGGGAATGCTCAAGAGTCCCAGGTGCCCGATGCGCTCTCGGATGTTCTGTTCGGCGCGGCGGACCCGATCCTGGTACTCGGCCCGAGAACCGGCCGGCTCCAGTGGGGGAAGGTCCCGGTTGCGCCGGCGTTCGATTTCCAATTGGGCACGGGCCCGCGCAAACTCCCGCTGACCCAGCGTCGAGATCTGCCCCACTGAAAAGGGCATCAGGCGGACGTTGCGGACGAACCACTGGTAGCGACTCCATCCCAGGTGGGCAGGCTCGATCATGAAGCCGCGGTGCTGGCTCAGCCAGTCCCGCAGCGCCTCGAGTTCCTGGAGCGCCCTTCGGGCGGCTTCGGCCAGAGGAGCGGAACTTTCTCCGGCACGCTGCGCCAAATCCTGGTACCAGCCCAGGATCCCGGCAGGTGGCGGGTTTCGAAACGGCTCACCCTGCCCTACCCCGTCGTAGTTCTCGAGGTGAAACAGGGCCATGTCGGCCAGTTGTCCGGACGCTTCGACCAGATTCTCACGAGCCAGCTCGAGCCAGGCTGGAACTCTGCGCAAGTCGGCCTCCAGCCGCTCCAGCGCTTCGGTGTCCCCGGTCAACGACTGGTAGGGCAGCACTCGGATGGCATCCAGGTAAAAGAGTGGGTCGCGCGTCCACGGCCTCGAACTTTGAAACTCGAAGAGCATCTCGTTGGAACGGGCAACCACCAGGAGATAATCCACCTTGGATGAGATGGGCTGACCGTCGGGATCGAGTGAACGAAGCTGCATTCGCAGAGAGACCAACTGCTCCCAGCGGTCGCGAATTGCTTCTTTCTGGAAACGCTCGACTTCCAAGCCGGAACCCCCGGCGGACTGAAGCGCCCGCAATTCTCGATCGATCTCCAGGAGTTCCTGGCTGAAGCCTTCCGCCGAATTCTGCGCCCACGAGACGCACCAGAATGCGGACAGGACCCACGTCAATGTGAAGAGTTTTCCCATCAAGATCTGACCCTCCGTCGCTGATCCTCTTCTCGAATCCACCCCAGCCCTTGATCGAAGCACTGTCCTCACGCGCCGGGCAGAGACCTCAAGGCCTCGATGACGGCCTGTTCGACACCAGGCAGGAACTCGAACCCGGCCGGAAATCGCAGACGCTGAAAGCTGACTTTCCGAGCAATCTCGGCAAAGGTATCGAAGCGGCCCGGGGCCAACCCCAGGGCGTGAACCGTTCTACCCAGGAACGAGTGGCGAGTCAGCTCGACGACAGCGCCGGCGCGCCCCACCGGTTCCAACACGATCGGTCCCCGGTAACTGGCATCTCTCTCCGGAAGGATTGCCAGCACCAGAGGGATAGTTTTTGCACAAAACCGCCCAAAACCTGCCGGACCGACGGGGACCCGCCGCTTCTCGCCGCCGGGGTACAGCCGCCTCAACCGCACCTCCGATCCGAGGAAGTGGGCGGCGTCCCGCGGCCACATTCGCATCTGTGGGTAGGACGGTCGAAGCTGGATTCTTCCCTCGAGCGAACCCAAAGCCGAGATGTCGTCGCTGATCAGCGCGTGACCCATCTGCAGGAACGCAGCAGCCAGGCTGCTCTTGCCCCCCTGGTGACCGGCCATGAACGCCACTGCGCTGCCGTCTATTTCCACGGCGGAGGCATGAATGGCCGGGATCCCTCGGAGTTCCAGCCAGAGAGCCAGTACCGTCCCGAGCAGTGCGATCTCTACCAACTCGGGTTGTCGAATCCATGGCCGGCAGGTGATCGAGCCCTCCTCGAGCTCGAACTCTCCGATTCCCGCCACCCGCAGGAAATGCGCTCCCGACGCCTCGTCCAGTTCGAGAGCCGGCCGATCGTCCGAGGTCCGGATCGAGCTCG
>JBFKLX010000058.1:0-26484 GCA_041630155.1 Acidobacteriota bacterium | reverse complement strand
GCTTGGGGCTTGGAGCTTCCGCAGAGCGCCCCCCCAGGGCCGCGCAGGGTGTTGGGGCGTAAGACACCGGGGCGGTGGGTCTCATCGATTTCGGGGTTCGCTGGAGCTGGGAGCTTGGGGCTTGGAGCTTCCGCAGAGCGGCCCCCCAGGGCCGCGCAGGGTTTAGGGCGTTGGGTCTGTGGGTCGGTCTCGCTCGGGATCGATTACGACAACGAGATGGGGCGTGGGGACCGGTCTTGCCACGCGCGGTGCCGCACATTCCCCGAATCGGCGTTTTGTGTTAAATTTTTAGCATGACTACTCGCCTCATTCTCACCAGTCTTTTGGCATGGGTTTCGATTCAGGGGGTTTGCAGGGCCGGACAGGAGGCCGAGACTTTGATTCTTCCTGTCGTGGTCAATGGTTTCCTGATGGAACAGCGCCATTTTCAAACCACCGTGCGCGTCGTCAATCTCGGCGACACGGTCACGGTCAGCTTCGAGGCCTTTCAGAACGACGGCACTCCGACTCGTCTCTTCGGGCTCTACCCGATTGCTCAACCGGGGACCGTCAGCGAGTTCGAGATTCCCCGTTTCGGGTCGGTCGACGTGGCCACCGAGGGTGACGTCCCCGATTTCGACGGTTGGGCCCGGGTGACTTTTCCCGCCGGCTCCTCGATTGAAGCGAGTGCCGAAGTCGCCCTGATCGACGGGCCCATCGGACCCAAGCCCATCTGTCACCGACCCCCCGACGAGATCGTCGCGAAGGCCCTGGTGCCGGCTCAGCCGGCGGGCAATTTCGTGAGCGCTTTCGTGGCCTCGCGGGCTCATCGGCAGAGCGCGGTGGCACTCGTGAACCCCTGGCCACAGCCCGTCAGTTTCTACTGGTCCATGCTCGACCTGGGTGGAGGGCTGGTCGCTTCGGGGCCTGTCGAGATCCCCCCTTCTGGACGAGTTGCCCTGAGCGTCAAGGCAATGGCCGGGAGCGCCACTCAAGAGTTCACGGGGAGCTTTCGAGTCTCCACGGACGTGCCACTGGCAGCTGGTGTGATCCACCTGCTGTCACCTCAGTTGCGCTTCGCTTCCGCGTCGGCCAGCTCACTGAATCTGGCTTGCCTGACAGTCTTGACGCCGGCCCGCAACCCCATCACGGGAGAGTGCGTCGTGTTCAATTCCTCCTGCATCCCGGCCGGCTGGGAAGCGGTGGAGGGGTGCGAGTAGGGGCGCAGGGCGGAAGGCGTAGGGCGTAGGGTGTGGGGCGGGAGGTCTTCACAACTTGCCCGGCGTCCGTTGAACTCTTATGAAGAGGGTGAGGTCAAACTGAAAAAAGGAGGGACAATGTCGGATAAACGCAAAATTGTCAACACGATTGGCTGGAGCTTGTTGGCGGGCGCCA
Organism: Acidobacteriota bacterium; assembly: GCA_041630155.1. Lineage (GTDB taxonomy): Bacteria > Acidobacteriota > UBA6911 > RPQK01 > JANQFM01 > JBFGHG01. The sequence goes on along the minus strand of JBFKLX010000058.1, from coordinate 25,110 downwards.
CCGGTGCCGCCGTGGCGCTGCTGCTGGCGCCGCAGTCGGGCCGGCGGACGCGGCGGGACTTGCGGAAGCTCAAGGGGCATGTGATCGATCGATTGGCCGATTTTCAGGAGGACCTCCACGAGCGCGTCGTCGAAATCGTGGACGACCTCGAAGAGCGGGTGCAAAAGACCACGTCGCCGGGCGCGCTGGTGAGTGAAGAGTGGTTGCGCCCGCTGCATGCTACCAAGGAGTTGCTGGATCAGCAGATTCAGCGGGCTGAAAAGTTCTTTCAACGCAAGACCTCGGTTCACTGAAGGAGGTCGAAGGGCGGAGGGCGTAGGGCCTGGGTCGGGGGAGACTTGGGCCATAGTCGAGCCACGAATCCCCGCACCCGCATCCAACACCCTACGCCCTAAGCCCTGCGCCCTAAGCCCCTGCGCCCTACGCCCTAATTAAAGTTCTTGAGGCTGGGCCAGAAGGTTTGGAGCGACTGGCTGGGATGGCGGCAGATCCAGATCGGCTGCTGGTTCTCGTAGGGCATGCAATAGCCGCAGTCGGTCCGGGCCGCCAGTTCAACCTCCGCAAAGATCTGTTCCAGGTCTTCTCGATCCCAGGCGAAGATGATCATGACCTCGCCGCTGCGCTGACCCGGTCCCCAGAGCCAATAGTTGTTGTGTCCGCTGACCACCGGAGGGAGGTGGGGCGCCAGGTGCTGGAGTGCGCCGGCGACCCCGTAGTTGGGCGCCAGGATCGTGACTTTGGCCTTTTCCTCCTCCGAAAGCTGCCCCACGACCTGCTCGGCCGAACCGGCAATCTGGTTCCAGCCATGCATGTCGGCGAAGAACTGTGGCAGGTTGGCCAGCTCCTTGCGTTCTTCGGTTCGCGGCTGAATGCCCAGCCAACTCGAATAGGAGACGTAGCTCGGGACCGAGAGGACCGGCAGTGCCAGGGGGGCCAAAGCTGCTCCGGAGAGGGCCAGCACAGCCACGATCGAGCCACGGGCCCAGCCGGCCTGAATCCAGCCGGTGACGGCAACGGCTCCGGCAGCGAGCAGCCAGATATAGGCCGGCGCCAGATAGCCGGCCCGGCTGGTGCCACTCAGCGCCAGCAGCAGGAAGATGCTGAGGTACATCCAACCCAGCAGCCGGAATTGGCGAACCTTGGGGGAGAAGAGCAGGAAGCCGAGGCCGATCAGCCACACGGGGAAGCTGGCCGGATTGATGAAGAGGATCTGCTCGCTGAACAGCGAAACAACCGACTTGGGAGCCATCTTGACGGAGGTCGCCTGTTCGATGAACTCCAGCGTCGGCCATCCGTGGATCACCTGCCAGATGAGGTAGGGGAGGAAGAGCACCAGCGCGAGGCCCGCCGCCAGCCAGGGCCCGGGCTTCAACAGCTGCCTGCGCTGCGGTGTCAGCAGCAGTCCCACGGCCAGGCCGAAGCCCAGCCAGAGGACGCTGATCTTGTTGAGCAGTCCCAGGCCCAGCACCAATCCCAGCCAGGCCCAGTCCGACGTTTGCCCGCTCGCCAGCGCCTTCGTCAGCAGCCATGCCGCCAGCGCCCAGAACAGGAGCTCGAAGGCGTTCATCGAATAGAAGTGGCCCAGCGCGAGATAGGCCGGTGCCGCAAGAGCGGCGACCATGGCAATGGCCTGCGCCCAGCGTCCTCCTCCCAGATCGCGGGCGATCAGGCCGCAGATCCAGACCATGGCGGCTCCGGCCAGGGCAGGCCAGAGACGAAGCGCCAGCAGCGACTCCCCGAAGAGAGCCCGGACCAGACTCAGAAGAGCGATCGAAAAGGGGGGATGGTCCACATAACCGAAGTCCAAGTGGCGGGCACAGGCCAGGTAGTAGAACTCGTCCCGAAAATAGCCGTAGCCCTGGTGCGTACTCAGGTGAATGAGCAGCTTGACCAGAGCGAAAGGAGCGAAGAAGAGCCAATCTCGTTTACGCATGGTGAGTCCATTTTCACGGTTCAAGGCCGGCTGATCCAGCCCGCGGGGACGAGCGGCAAATAGTTGGGCCGAGCGGAGGATTTCCTGGTCTTTTTGACGGAACCAGCCCATCCGAAGGAAGATGTCAGTGGGATGCAGGACTCCAGACCGTTGGATCAGAACGGGCGCTTTCGGCTGGCTCTCGTCGTTTCGAGCCGCTGGACCAGACTGGGGCTCTACTTCGGCTTTTGGACAGTCCTCGGGCTGCTCAATGCCGGCAGCGCCATCATTGAAAACTGGGACGCCCCGAGCGTCTCGATGTGGGAGCCTCTGGTGTGGGAGATGAGCAGCCTCTACACCACGGGCCTGCTTTGCCCCCTGGTCGTCTGGCTCAGCCGGCGGCATCCCTTCCGTCTTCACGACTGGTATCGTTTTCTCCCCGTTCACCTGGCCGGGATGGTTGGGTTTTCGTTGGCCCACACGTTCGGGATGATGACGCTACGAAAAATCGTCTATGTCCTGGTGGGAGAGTCTTACGCGTTTGGCGGGAAGCAGCCAGGCGTGCAGCTGCTCTACGAGTTCTACAAGGACGTGCCGCTGTACTGGATCATCGTCTGTCTGGCCCTGGGATTCGAGTACTACAACAAGTACCGCCAGCAGCAGCTGGCCTCGTCCCGGCTGCAGACCCGCCTGACCCAGGCGCGCCTGGAGAACTTGAAGAACCAGCTCAACCCGCACTTTCTCTTCAACAGCCTGAACGCGATCTCTTCTTTCGTGCGGGAGGAGCCCGACCGGGCCGAGCGCATGCTGGCACGACTGGGTGACCTGCTGCGGTCCGCCCTCAGGACCACGGGGCGCCGCGAGATCAGTTTGCGGGAAGAACTCGAAACACTCGACCTCTATCTGGAGTTGATGGAGGCGCGTTTTGGCGACCAGTTCGAGGTCCGGCGCGGGGTTTCCTCCGACCTGCTGGAGCTGCGCGTGCCCGCGCTGATCCTCCAGCCGCTCGTGGAAAATGCGATTCGCCACGGCATTGCCCGGCGCCAGGACAGCCGGGGGAGGGTGCAACTGTCGGCCTGGGCGGAAGACGGAAGACTCCATCTTCGCGTTCGGGACAACGGGCCGGGGACCGACCTGCCCTCGCAGCATCTGCTGGAGGCGGGCGTTGGCCTGTCCAACACTCGGGAACGCCTCTGGCACCTGTATGGAGACGATGCCACGCTACGGGCCGGGAATCTCGAGGTGGACGACTGCGGTTCTCCCTTCGAGTCCGGTGGTTTCGAAGTGGAGGTGATCCTGCCCCAACTGGGGCGAGCCGAGGAGGCCCAGTGGCCATCCGAATCCTGATCGTGGACGACGAAGCCCCGGCGCGGCGGCGACTGCGCGCGCTGCTGCAGGGGGAGTCCGATTGTGAAGTGGTCGCCGAGGCGGCCACCGGTGGGGCGGCGCTCGAGATGATCGACCGGCATTCCCCCGATCTGCTCTTCCTGGATATTCAGATGCCCGGCATGGACGGGCTGGCGGTGGTGCGCGAACTGGATTCCCGGGAACCGCCTTTGATCGTCTTCGTCACGGCCTACGACCAGTTTGCCGTGGAGGCCTTCGAGCTGTGCGCTCTGGATTATCTCTTGAAGCCCTTCGACCGGGAGCGCTTTCAGAAGGCATTGGAGCGCGCCCGCGGGCGGCTGGGGTCCGGTGGCGAGCCGGCCGCCGATCCGGGGCTGCGACGCTTGCTGGAGCTGCTGCAGGGCGGGACGGCCCGCTTTCTCGTCAAGGCGCGGGGCCGCATGTTGCTGATCAAGGCAGAGGAATGTGACTGGCTGGAAGCCGCCGGCAACTATGTGGAGCTGCACGTGGGGGGCAAGGCTCACCTGGTCCGCGACACTCTTCAATCCCTGGAGCAGCGGCTCGACCCGACGCAATTCGTCCGCATCCACCGGTCCAGGATCGTCAATCTGGATCGAATCCGCGAAATTTTGCCCGACGCGCACGGCGATTTCGAGGTCGTCCTGCGAGATGGCACTCAGCTGCGCATGAGCCGCCGTTACCGCAGCAACCTGGACGCGCTCTCACAATGCTGGCGGGGATTGGCGGCGGCCGCCGGCAATCGCTATGATGAAAGCTTCGATTCGTCCGGTCGAACACTGCCGGGAACACTCTTCTGAGGACTCGAATGACGCAAATACCCCGACGCCACACCACTCTGATTGGAATCCTGCTTTCTTGCCTGGGAATCACCGCGTGCTGGGCCCAGGCCCGGCTGATCGTCGATTTGGCCGAATACAGCCCCGCCCGGCAGCAGATGACCCGGATTCACGGGTCGCGGGGGCTGGGCAACCTGGGCGTGCCCCTGGCTCCGCCGGCGGATGCCGACGGTGACGGCCTGGCCGACCTGGCGGTGGCCTTCCTGCGGGCCAGCCCTCTGGGCCGAAACGGCGCTGGGGAGATCAACCTGGTGTTCGGCAGCGGGCGGCTGGGAGAGACGATCGACACTTCCCGGGATCAACCCCGCCTGTTGCGCGTTTACGGGGACGGCCCGTCGGAGGCGGCGGGAAACGAGATCTGGATGGACGACGTCACCGGTGACGGTCTGGCCGACCTGCTGATCGGGCGCCAGAACTTCACCCTGAGTGGCGAAAAAGTCGGCGCCGGCGCCCTCACCATCGTCGTCGGAGGAGCTGCCCTGAGGGTCCTGGCGGCGGGCAACCGGCCCCTGGACCTGCGCGATCCCGATCCCTCGGTGGCCGTGTTCACCCTGGTGGGGCTCCGGGCGCTGGATCGGCTGGGCATCTGGATGCGGACCGGGGATGTCGACGGGGACGGTATTGCCGACATCGTCGTGGGCGCCGATCAGGAAGACCGGCAGGCGGGTTGCACGCAAGGCCAGCTCTGCTTCAACCAGGGCGCGGCCTACGTGATCCGGGGCGGCGCCCATCTGGGCGCCACGCGGACGGTCGACCTGGCGGAAATCGCCGGTACTCCCCTGGAGGGCCACCTGGCACGGTTGGCCCCACCCGAGGACGGCTTCAATTATCACCTGGGCGCCACATGTTTCATCGCCGATCTGGACGGCAACGGGCGCGCCGAGGTCCTGGCGGCCGCAGCCTTGAGCCGCGCCGGAGCCACGATCGACCCGCCCGGTGCCCCTGGTTCCGCCATGGCCACGGGAGGAGCCCCCACCGGTGAACTCTACATCGCCTGGGACGACCTCTTCCCCGCCGGCCCCTGGCCGGCCTCCTTCGTGCTGGATCTTTCGGACCTGGGCGCGTCGGGCACCAGGGTGCGCGGCGGGCCGCTCAACAGCATCTTCGGCGAGGAGATCGTGGGCGGAACGGATTTCGACGGGGACGGCAACGCCGACCTGTTCGTCGGCGACTTCAATGCCGACGAAAGCCCCGGGCGAAACCGCCCCCTTTCCGGAACCGGTTACGTCTTCTATCGAGCGGCGCTTCTGAAGGGCAGGGATTTCTCGCTCGAAAACCTGCCGCCGGACCTGATGCTGACCCGGATTCTGGGTCCCTCCTCCTTCGCCATCGGCGCCGACACGGTGGCTTTGGGAGACTTCAATGGCGACGGTCTCTCCGATTTGGCCTACGGGAGCCCTCATCACGACCCACTGGGCCGCAACTCCGCCGGTTCGATTCACGTGCTGATGGGGCGCCAAGGGGGGTGGCCGGCACTCGTGTCCACGGCCCGCGGTGAAATCCCCAGCCCCGATCTGGTCGAGATCGTCGAGATCGACGGGGCGCGAGGCGCAGTGGGAGGCGATCGCGGCGACACCCTCTGTTACAGCGCCGCCGCGGGGGATGCCGACGGCGACGGGATCGACGATCTGTTGACCAACGAGATGCTGGGTAACGGACTCGCCCCGGGCACGATCGACGTCGGCAACCTGGTCGTTCTGTCCGGACAGGAGATCTCCCGGATCCTTCGCTTGCTGCTGGCTCAGATCGGTTCGGGGCTGGGATTCTCTTCGCAACTGGTGCTCACCAACCCGTCGCCCGACGTGCTGGTCTCGGGCGAGATCCAGGTCACCGGTGACGCCGGCGATCCGCTGCCCATCCTGGTGGCCGGCTCCAACCTCTCTCCGGCCCTCTTTCCTGCCGGCCTGGCCGAGAGCCTGGCCTTCTCGATCCCGCCACTGGGACTGCTGCAGGTGGACACCGTCCCCGACGGTGATCTTCGCGCCGGGGCCGCCACGGTCACCTCCAACGGGAGGCTGGGAGGAGTGGTACGCTTTCGGATTCCGGGGCTGGGTGTCACCGGGGTCCCGGCCGGGGAGACCCTGCAAGGCTTCGTGGTACCCGCGCGCCTGCTCCCCCCGCGCACCGGTCTGGCCGTCTTCAACCCCACCCTGCAAACCGTCCGGATCGAATTCTCCCTCCGGCAAGCCAACGGCGAACAGGGCCCGGGGGGAACCGTGGAGCGCGAACTGCCCCCGGGTGGCCATTTCTCCCTGTTCGTCAGCGAATTGTTCGAGGGTCTCGGTCCGCTCGATTTCGAAGGGAACCTGGTGGCACGAGTCCAGGGAGGCGAAGTCGCAGCGGTGGCCCTGGACGTCGGCAACCAGGCAGGCCAGCTGGTGGCCCTGCCGGTGACACCCCTCATCGCCCAGTGAGGCGATCGGTTGCAGGCTCAGGGGCTTGGTCGGTGGGTCTCGAGGCCTGGAATCTGTTCGATCTCAGTCGCGTTCGCGGTTGACAATCCCCGATACGGCGAGTCTCGCGACCGACCAGGACTGACTTTCTCTGGGTTCTCCGAGTCTCGATGGTGCGCCTGCTCTCTAGCCGAGGGACGTGGGTCTTCGAGTCGGTGGACCCGTTCGGCGATCCCTTACGGCTTCTCCCATTTCCCGCTCCGGGCGGAGCGCTCGACGGCGGCGAGGACTTTCTGGTTGATCACGCCGTCCTGAAAGTTGGGGCTGGGGAGCTGGTCCCGTGCAATCGCCTGCATCAGTTCGTGGACTGCGTGCGTGAACGTGTGTTCGTAGCCGATGATGTGCCCCGGAGGCCACCAGTCGCGAAAGAAGGGGTGGTCGGGCTCGGTCACGTTGATGGTGCGGAATCCCTGCAGATAGCCCGGGTCGTCCCGCAGGTAGACTTCCAGTTCGTTGAGCCGCTCCAGATTGAAGGCCACGCTGCCGCGGCTTCCGTTGATCTCGAACCGGTTGTAATTCTTGCGTCCGGTGGCGAAACGGCTGGCTTCCAGAGTACCGATGGCGCCGCTCTCGAAGCGCACCAGGGCGGTGGCAGCGTCGTCGACGGTGACCCGCCCTTTCTTTTCGGGATCGTCCGGCAGGGGACGCTCCCGCACGAAGGTCTTCAGGTCTCCGCTCACCTCCCGGATCTCGCCCGCCAGGTAGCGGGCCAGGTCGAGGGAGTGCGAGAGGATGTCGCCCAGGGCGCCCGAGCCGGCCTTGGATTTGCGGAGGCGCCAGACCAGGGGAAATTCAGGATCCACGATCCAGTCCTGGAGATACGTGCCCCGATAGTGATGGATCTCGCCCAGCCGCCCCTCCTCGATCAACTGGCGCGCCAGCATGACGGCCGGCACCTTCCGGTAGTTGTGGCAGATCATGTGCAACACCTTGGCCTTGTTCACGGCCGCCAGCATCTCCTCGGCCTCTGCCACCGAGTTTGCGAGCGGTTTTTCGCAGAAGACGACCTTGCCCGCCGCGGCGGCGGCCAGTGCAATGGGGTGGTGGAAGTCACCCGGCGTGCAGATGTCCACGACCTGGATGTCGTCGCGCTGGACGACGCGCCGCCAGTCGGTGGCCGCCTCCTCCCAGCCGTAGCGGTGAGCCGCTGCCTGGACCTTTGCCTCGTCCCGGCCGCAGATCACTTTCATGCGCGGCTTGACGGGCAGCTCGAAAAACGCGTTGACTTGCCGGTAGGCGTTGCTGTGGGCCTTCCCCATGAAGGCATACCCGATCAGTGCGACGTTGACCTCTGGCATGGTGTCTCACCCTTCCAATCTTCTGAGGGCTCCAGGACCCGAATCGGCTCCGTAGGTTAACAGATCAGCCCCGGGGTCGGAAAGACGCGGGCGGCGGGACTTCTTGACCTGACTGGGCGGAGCCACATACGATGGTGCGGATTTATCCATGGGACGGGGGACGACGGCACTCTATCCAGGTTCCTTCGACCCGGTGACCAACGGCCATCTGGACCTGGTCAACCGGGCGCGGCGCATTTTCGAAAACGTCGTGGTGGCCGTCTTGACCAACACGGAGAAGACCCCCCTGTTCAGCCTCGAGGAACGTGTCCAGTTGCTGCGGGATGTCACAGCGGATTGGGACAATGTCGAAGTAGACACGTTTGAGGGCTTGTTGGTGGACTACGCGGAGCGCCGGCAAGCTCGGGTCGTGGTCAGGGGAATTCGGGCGGTCACCGACTACGACTACGAATTTCAGATGGCACTCATGAATCGCCGCATGCAGCCCAAACTGGAGACAGTCTTCATGGTTCCCGCCGAGGAGTTTTCGTATCTCAGCTCGAGCCTGGTCAAGGAGATCGCGCGCTTCGGGGGGCCGATTCAGGGATTGGTGCCCGCCCGGGTCGAGGCCCTCCTGATCGAGAAACTGCAGTCCCGATGAGAAGAATGGCGAAACCGGCGACGCGACACTCCTGGGGTTGGCTGTGCGTGCTCTTGCTCGGGTCGGCTGGGTGCGGCCAGTCGCCCCAGCCCAATTCGGAAACAGCCCCGCTGGCCGAGCCGGCTCCCCTCCCCGCCCGCCCGCTGACCATCGTTTACAAGGGTGAGTTCCCGCGCAATTCCAATCTCCAGGCCGTCCTGGGCAGCTACGGCTTCTCGGCGCAGGATCTGCACCGCCTGATCACCGACACCCGACCCGTCTACAACCTCCACCGCGTGCGGGCCGGAAACCGCTACGTCTACGAGACCGACCCGGGCGGCAGCTTCCACAGCTTCCGCTATGAAATCGACGATGAGAAGTACTTCCGCGCGGTTCGCGAAGGGGATGGCTTTTCCGGTCAGATCGTCCATTACCCGTTGGAGACCGAGGTCGCCCGCTTGTCGGGTTTCCTGCAGGACTCGCTCTGGAACACCCTGCTGCAGAAGGGCGAGACTCCCGAGCTGGTCGTTCTTCTGGCTGAAATCATGCAGTGGGACGTCGACTTCACGGCCATCCAGGCCGGCGACTGGTTCAAACTGATCGTCGAGAAGAAGTACAAGGAGGGGCAGTTCTCGAGTTACGGGCGCATCCTGGCCGTCCAGTTCAACAGCCGCCGCAAGGACTTTTACGGATTCCTCTTTCAGACTCCGGGCACGACCAAAGAGCACCACTACGATGTCAAAGGGCAGTCTCTCAGGAAGGCGTTCCTCAAGGTCCCCTTCCGTTTCTCGCCCCGCATTTCCTCCGGCTTCAGCTATTCCCGGCTGCACCCCATTCTGAAGAAGCGCCGGGCCCATCCGGCCCTGGATTTCGCTGCGCCTCGCGGGACTCCGGTTCTGGCCTCCGCGCGCGGGCGAGTCGTGTTTGCCGGGGTCAACGGGGGCTTTGGAAAACTCGTGAAGATTCGCCATTTCAACGGCTTCACCACCAGCTACGCACACTTGTCCAAGATCCAGGTGCGATCCGGCCAGCGAGTCGAGCAGGGGCAGCTGATCGGGAAGGTCGGCTCGACCGGATTGGCGACCGCGTCCCACCTGGATTACCGCATTCAGGATCCGCGGGGGCGCTACCTCAACCCGCGCAAACGAATCGCATGGCCTTCGGACAGGGCAGTCGACAAGCGTCACTGGAGTGAATTCACTGCGGTCACGGAGCGTTTTCTTGCCGAGCTCGAGGCCATCCCGCTGGAACTGCCCAAGGATACGCCGGCTGTGGTGGCCGATTGAGCACCCCAATCTGCTCCCCGAGAGCCTGAATCGATCGACTCATGAGAGGCTCGGTGCGAGCGGGTGTCGGAGCGGCGGCCGGTCCCCCCGACGGTGATTCTCCCGGCCCGGCCTTCTGAGTGTTGAGTTCCGTATTTTGGCGGGATTGGTAAGCAACTTGCTTCGCAGGGTTGCGGTGAGCCAGTGACATGAAGAAGGCCCTTTTGCTCTACAATCCAGCAGCCGGTCGCTTCCCGCTTTCTCGCAAGCGCCTCGCCTCGATCTTGGAGAAGCTGCTGGTCATGGGCATCTCTGCCGAAGCCCATCCGACTCTCGAGAATCAGAACGGCACCGTGCTGCCCCTGGCCGGCAAGGACATGCTCATCCTGTACGGCGGAGACGGGACGATCCACCAGGTCCTGCCCGCGGTCCTGAACTCGGGAGTCAGGTTGGCGGTGCTGCCGGCGGGCACCGCCAACGTCCTGGCCAAGGAACTGGGAATCCCGCGCAATCCGGAGCGGGCTCTGCGCCTGATCGCAGCGGGCCGGACCCGCCACATCCATATCGGCGAGGCGCGGACCGCCCAACGGGGAGAGCCCCGCTACTTTCACCTGATGGCCGGAGTGGGACTGGACGCCTATGTCATCTCCCGAACCAATCCCCGCCTCAAGCGAACGCTGGGGTGGGCTTCCTACTGGTGGGCCGGCATTCAATCCTTCTGGAGCGTCCCGCTGACTCCGTTTCAAGCCACTCTCGACGGAGTGACTTTCGAGGCCACGTTCGCCGTCGTGAGCAACTGCCGCTACTACGGGGGGCAGCTGCTGATGGCCCCCCAGGCGAACCTGCTCGACGGGTCGTTGGACGTCTGCCTGTTCACGGCCCGCGAGCGCTTTCGCCTGCTGGCCTATCTGGCGGGCGCGCTGGACGGCCGCCACGTCCGCCTGCGCGACGTGGTTTACCGCAAGGCCTCGCGGGTGAGCATCCAGGGGGACTCCAGCATCCCGGTGCAGATGGACGGGGACGTCATGGAGCACCTGCCGGTGGAGTTTTCCAGCTGCAGCCGGAGTATCGAGGTGTTCGCGCCATGAGGGGGTCGTGCGAGAGGCACGAAGGCTAGCGGCGCCCCTTTCGGCGGGGCGCTTTGGTGCCGAACCGGCGGATTTCCAGGACCTCGAAATCTTCCTGGATGTTGGGGCTGTTGAAGTTGATCTGGTCGATCTTCTCGGCCAGGCCCTCGAAATCGAGGCAATCCACCGCCTGCATCTGGAATTCGCTCTCGCCCAGTTCGATGCTCACGCGTTCGGGTTGGGGGAAGTTGGAAAACTCCCCCTCCAGGTCCATCCCAATGAAGGACGAGCCCAGCACCGTCAGAAACGAAGTCACGTACGGATCCCCGTCGACTCCCGTGTCGATCGAGAACTTCTCGACCTTGGCGCGCCTCCCCTTGGAGTCGTAGATGTTGATCTGCTCGGGCCGCAGCGGCTCCTCTTCCTCCCCGAACGTGATGATGTTCAGGATCGGAGTGTTGCCGCCGCGCGGCTCCTCCACCATCTCGAACGTCCAGATGTATTCCAGGTCCACGTAGACGTGACATCGGGAGGCTTTCACCATCTCGACCGAATCGTTTTGAGCCGAGCCGAAGGGCATCAGGAACAGCCAGGACGATAGCGCAGCCACTGCAGTTCTCATCGACGCTGATTTTACCATGCGGCGGAGGGCGTAGGGCGTAGGGTGGGCGCAGGGCGCAGGGCGCAGGGCTTAGTACCCTGATCCATAAATACAGCGACGTATGTTGCGGGCGTTTCGAAGCAGCAGCCGGTCCCCGGAAACCGAGTGGGCCACCCTGCTCCGAGGCGCCGGGCACCTGGGGGCTCGGCCGCCACCCTTCGGGCGCACGGGGGTCTCGGGCGATCTCTTTGTCGTTCGTCCTCGACGATGCTCCGGCATCGCCTCCTCCTCTCTTCGCGACCTCGCCTCGAGACCGCCCGCAACCGTCACCCTATTTACGAACCGGAGTTACTGAGAGCCCTGTGCCCTAAGCCACCCCTACGCCCTACGCCCGACGCCTTCCTCAGGTGTAGAAGAACTGTCCCTCGCGAATCTGGAGGGTGCCGATCAGGTGGCGGATGCCGGGCAGTTTTTGTTGGCGGCAGTAGTCGGCCAGGCCGTCGATGACCTTCAAGGAGACCAGAGGATCGTAGAAGTTGGCGGTGCCGATCTGGATGGCGGAAGCTCCCGCGATCAGAAACTCCAGGGCGTCCCGGGAGTGAGAAATTCCGCCGATCCCGACCACCGGGACCCGCACCGCCTGGGCGGTCTGGTGAACCAGGCGGACGGCCAAGGGGCGGATGGCCGGCCCGGACAGGCCACCGGTCACATTGGACAGCATGGGGCGCCGCTTGTGAACGTCGATGCTCATACCGACGAAGGTGTTGACGAGCGAGATGGCATCGGCGCCCGCCTCCTCGCAGGCCCGGGCGAAGACGGTGATGTCTGTGACGTTGGGCGAGAGCTTCACCCAGAGCGGCTTCCTGGTGCTGCCGCGAACGGCCTGGACCACCTGGAAGGTCATCTCAGGGTCATGTCCGAAATGGATTCCCCCTTCGGAGATGTTGGGGCAGGAGATATTCAGTTCCAGGCCGCTCACTTCGGGATACGGCTCCAGCCTTTCGGCGATGGTCACGAATTCCTGAATCGATTTGCCCAGGACGTTGGCGATCACGTGCGTGCCGCAATCGCCCAGCAGCGGCAGTTTGTCCCGGATGAAGCCATCCACACCGACGTTCTCGAGCCCGATGGCGTTGAGCATGCCGGCGGGGGTCTCCTGGATTCTGCCCGGTGCGGCGCCCTTCATTGGCTGCAGCGACAGCCCCTTGGTGCAGAAGCCGCCCAGGCGGTCGAGGTCGAAGAACTGTTGAAACTCCAGGCCGTATCCGAAGGTCCCCGAAGCCGCCAAGACGGGATTCTTCAACTGCAGGCTGCCGACTTCGACACTCAGGTCGGCGGTCCCCGTTTCGGGATGCTTTTCGGTTTTGGAGCTCACGGGGCCCTCACGGTTTCGAAGCTCGCCTGGGACTCTTCCCAGACAAAGCGGCCGGCGTCGAAGACGGGTCCATGCGTGCAGGCCAGCCGGTAGGAGTCCCGGGTCTTGACGCTGCAGCCCAGGCAGACTCCAAACCCACAGGCCATCTTCACTTCCACCGAGATTTGACAGGAAACGGACCGCTCGGCGGCCAGGCGGCTGACTGCCTGCATCATCGGGTTGGGGCCGCAGACGTAGAGGGTTGTGGTGCCGGGATCGATCCTGCTCCAGAGCTGCTGCAGCCCGTCGGTGACCAGGCCGTGCATGCCCTGACTGCCGTCCTCAGTGGTCGTGATCACGTCCATGTCCAGCTTCTGAAAGTCTTCCAGTCCGACCAGGTCACGGCCGCTGCGGGCGCCATAAATCAAATGGACGTCCTGGCCCTCGTTTCTCAGTTGCTGGGCCAGCAGCAGCACGGACGCAATGCCGATCCCGCCGGCCACGATCAGATGGCTCTTCCCGCCAGAAGCCTCCCACTGAAACCCGTTGCCCAAGGGGCCCAGCAGGGCCAGGTGATCCCCGGGGCGGGCCTGGGCCAGTTGCCGGGTTCCCTCCCCGATCACCTTCAACAGCAGGTTGATTCTGGACGGTGCGCCCTCCTCTGTTTCGATCGCATAGACGGCCAGCGCTCTCTTCAGGAGCGGGCTGGGGATGGAGCTGTGCTGTTGGAGGGCCGCCATCACGAATTGTCCGGGGCGGGTGGAGGCTGCGATGTCCGATGCCTCGACCGACAGCAGAACGTTCCGCCCGGGGAAGCTCTCGGCTCGCGCCACCGGTGCCTGAACGATCCAGCTCATGGGGGTGAGGATAGCACAGAGGTGCGGCGATCGAGTCCGGGTCGATGCCCCTGACAGTGTGCGGATGGGAATGTGGGGAAGGGGGCCGGAATGAGCCACACGCCTGTGATATGATTCCGCCGGTTCGGAGAGGCCGTACATGAATCCATACTTGCGAGAGGTGATGTCCAGAAAGGAAATGGATCTCGCTTTGTCTCGCATCGCGGCCGAAATCATCGAAGACCACCCACCTCTGGACGATCTGGTACTGATCGGGATTCAGCGCCGGGGCGTACCTCTGGCTCGGATCCTGCAGGGCAAGATCGAGAAGCAGTCGGGCAAGAAGCTGCCGCTGGGGATTCTGGACATCACGTTTTACCGGGACGATCTCTCTCTGGTGGCCAGCCAGCCGGTGGTCGAGGGGTCCCAGCTGAATTTCGGCGTGGACGGCAAGAAGGTGGTTCTGGTCGATGACGTACTCTTCACGGGCCGGACGATTCGGGCCGCGCTGGATTGCGTGATCGATTTCGGCCGCCCTCGCAAAGTGGAGCTGGTGGTCCTGATCGACCGGGGGCACCGGGAACTCCCCATCCAAGCGGACTACATCGGAAAATACGTCGAAACTGCGGACAACGAGGTCGTGGAGGTCCGCATGCCGCCCGTCGACAGCGACGAGGCGGTGTACCTGACGACCGTCGAGTTGCTGCAACAGGCCAAGCGCGCACAGGGCTGAGCGGGGGAGGGCTGAAGCCGGCCGTCTGGCCTGCTCGGGCTCCGGAAATCCAAGATCATGGCGTTGAGTTGCAAGAACCTGTTGGGGATCGGGGACCTCGAGGTCGACGACGTACGACAGATCATCGAGACGGCGGGAAGCTTCCGCGAGGTCTTCGCCCGCCCCATCAAGAAACTGCCGACGCTGCGCGGCCGCTCGATCATCAATCTCTTTTACGAGCCCTCGACCAGGACCCGTTCCTCCTTCGAATTCGCGGCCAAGCGGCTGGGCGCTGACGCCATCAATTTCAGCGTCTCTTCGAGCAGCGTTGCCAAAGGCGAGAGTCTGATCGATACCGGTCTGAGTCTGCAGGCCATGAGTCCCGACATCATCGTGATCCGGCACCAGCACGCGGGAGCGCCCCACTTGCTGGCCCGCGTTTGCCTGCAGTCGCACATCGTCAACGGTGGGGACGGGATGCATGAGCACCCCACCCAAGCCCTGTTGGACTTGCTCACGATCACCGACCACAAAGGGGAACCGAAAGGGAGGAAGGTGGCGATCGTGGGGGACATCAGCCGCAGCCGGGTGGCTCGCTCCAACGCGTTGCTGCTGCGCAAGATGGGAGCCGAAGTCTGGATCTGCGGCCCGCCCACCATGATCCCGATCGACTTCCACCAGTACGAGGTCCAGATCACCTTCCAGCTCGAGGAAGCCTTGAAGTCCGCCGACGTGGTGATGTTGCTGCGCGTCCAGAAAGAACGCCTGCAGGACGTCCTTTATCCTTCTGTGAAGGAATACTTCGCCCTCTTCGGGCTCAACAAGAAGAAGCTGCGGCGGGCCCGGCCCGACTGTATCGTGATGCATCCCGGTCCGATCAACCGTGGCGTGGAAATCGATCCCGAACTGGCCGACGGAGAGTATTCGGTGATCCTGGAGCAGGTGACCAACGGCGTGGCCGTCCGCATGGCGGTACTGTACCTGCTGCTGGGAGGAGAACTGGCATGACCTTGCTGATCCGGGGTGGAACCGTAATCGATCCCAGCCGGGACTACGAGCGCAAGGCCGATTTGCTGATCGAGCGCGGCAAGGTGGCCGACCTGGGGAAGATTTCGGCGCGAAAGAGCTGGGACGTTCTGGAGGTCCCGGGCTGTCTCGTGGCGCCCGGGTTCGTCGACATGCACGTTCACTTGCGCGAGCCGGGCCGCGAGGACAAGGAAACCATCGCCTCCGGCTGCCGGGCTGCCGTGGCGGCCGGGTTCACGGGGATCATGTGCATGCCCAACACCGACCCCGTCAACGATTGCGAGGCCGTGACCCGGTTCATCCTGGAGAAGGCACGCAAGGCCAATCTGGCCCACGTCTACCCGGCCGGCGCCATCACCAAGGGGTCCCGCGGCCAGCAGCTGGCCGAGATTGGCGAGATGGTGAAAGCCGGTGCCGTGGCCATCACGGACGACGGAAATCCGGTGGAAAACGACCAGATCATGCGGCGGGCCCTGGAGTACTCGCGCATTTTCAACATTCCCGTGGTGGACCATTGCGAGAACCGGGATCTGGCTGCCGGGGGCTGCATGAACGAAGGCTCGGTGTCCACTCGCCTGGGAATCCCGGGAATGAGCCGGGCGGCGGAGGAGATGGATGTGGCGCGCGACATCGTGCTGGGCCGGATCACCGGCGGTCGGGTCCACATCGCCCACCTCTCCACCCGGGAATCACTGCGCTGGGTTCGTCAGGCCAAGGCCGAGGGGCTGGCCGTGACCTGCGAGGTCACCCCCCATCACTTCGTCCTCACGGACCGGGACATCGGCGATTACGACACCAACTGCAAGATGAATCCCCCCCTGAGGGAGCCCGAGGACGTCGAGGCCCTGCTGGAGGGCCTGGCCGACGGCGCCGTCGACTGTATCGCTACCGATCACGCCCCCCATACGGCCCTGGAGAAGGAGACCACCTTCGAGGACGCTGCCAATGGGATCATCGGGATGGAGTCGGCCATTCCGCTCGCCTGGGAGTACCTGGTGCGGCGGCGCGGCCTGCCCCACCGGCGACTGGTGGAGCTGTTCAGTGTGAACCCCAACCGAATCCTCGAGCTGGGTCGGGGCACGCTCGAACCCGGTTCGATCGCCGACATCACGGTGATCGATCCGGATCGCGAAATCACCCTGGACGTGCAGCACTGGAAGTCCAAGAGCCGCAACAGCCCGTTTCACGGTTGGACATTGCACGGGGCTCCAGTGGCCACCCTGGTGCGCGGTCGCCCGGTGTTTCGGAGGCAGTGACGTTCCTCGAGGGGAGAAGCGTCGGAGAAACCATCGACGAGTTCGCTTCGTCTAAGAGAGTGCCATGTTCGTAAGCTTCTTGCGCACCTCACTTGCGGCCATCCTTCTGGCCGGCGCCATTCCTGTGCTGCAGGCCCAGGACGAAGTGCGCTTCCGGCTGGAAATCGACAAGGGTCCCTGGCAGGCGGGTGAGGACAGAGTCGCCGTGGTTCGGGCGCAGATCGCCGAGGGGTGGCACCTCTATTCGATGACGCCGTACCCTCCCGACGCCATCGCTCCCCAGCCCACCACGATTCGCCTCGCCGAAGAATCACGTTTCGAGCTGTCCGGGCCCGTCACCCAGCCGCAGCCCAAGATCAGCCACGACGAAAACTTCGGGATCGACACCGAGTACTTCGACGTGCAGGCGGACTTCGAGGTTCCGATTCGGGTCACGGCCGGCACCCCGGCGGGGGAGCAGGAGCTGACCCTCCTGGTTCGCTACATGGCCTGTAACGACCGGCTCTGCCTGCCCCCTCAGATCGTTGAGTTGAAGGCCCGGATAGCGGTGCTCGCCCCAGCGGCAGCTCCAGTCGTTGCACGCGTCGAGCCCTCGGTGGGCGAACCCGCGCCGGCCGCGGTGGCGCCGGAAACGGAGGCCGGAGAGACCCGACTGGAACCGGCGCCGGCTTCACGCGAAGAAGGCAGTCCGGACGGTGTCTTCTCCAGCATCAACACCCGGGAGCTCCCCGCCCAAACGCTGGCCTACGTCTGGTTCGCCATGATCATGGGAGGCCTGGCCCTGCTGACCCCCTGCGTGTTTCCCATGATCCCGATCACCGTCTCGTACTTCACCAAGCGCGAGGTGAGCCGCCGGCGAGCCGTAGGGGACGGTGCGCTCTATTCCCTGGGCATCATTCTGACCTTCACACTGATCGGGTTTCTACTCACCTTTCTTTTCGGCGTCGGCGGCATCAACCGCGTGGCCTCCAGCCCGCTGGTCAATCTGGTGATCGCGACCATTTTCGTGGTGTTCGCCTTGAGCCTGTTCGGCGTGCTCGACATCCGGCTGCCCTCCGGTTTGCTGAACGCGCTGAATCAGAAATCGTCGAAATTCGGCGGGTCGTTTGGAATCCTGCTCATGGCGCTGACCTTCTCGCTGACGTCTTTCACCTGTACCGTCCCCTTCGTGGGGACGGTTATGGTCGCCGCCACTCAGGGGGACTGGCTGTGGTCGATGCTGGGTGTGGCCGCTTTCGCCACCGTCTTTTCAGCCCCCTTCTTCCTGCTGGCCCTGTTCCCCTCCTTCCTGAAGAGCCTTCCCAAGAGCGGTGGCTGGATGGATTCTCTCAAGATCACCATGGGGTTCCTGGAACTGGCGGCCGCCCTCAAGTTCCTGAGCAATGTCGACCTGGTGTACCAGTGGGAACTGATCACCCGGCCCGTGTTCATCACCGTCTGGCTGGCGATCGCCCTGGTGACGGCGATCTATCTGCTCGGCAAGTTCTATTTCCCCCACGAGGTGCCGGCGCAGACGGTGGGCGCCGGGCGCGTGCTGTCCGCTACGCTCTTCCTGGCCGTCGGCTTTTACCTTCTCCGCGGGCTGATCGGCTTCCCGCTGGGTGAGCTGGACGCCTTCCTGCCCCCTCGGGACTATGGAGAGACCGCCTCGGTGCAGCTGTTCGGTTCGGGAACCGCATCCCGGGAGGAGCTGGTCTGGCTCACCAATTACGAGCGAGCCCTCGAAATGGCGCGGATCGAAGGGAAACCGGTCTTCATCGACTTCACCGGATACACCTGCACCAACTGCCGCTGGATGGAGGCGAACGTCTTCGAACGGCCCGAGGTTCAGGATTTGTTCCGCCAATACGTGCTGGTCAGGCTCTACACCGACGGGTCCAAACCGGAACACGCCGAGAATCTGAGATTCGAGAAGGAGCGTTTCGGAACCATCGCCCTGCCGCTCTACGCTCTGATGAGCCCCCTGGACGAGATTCTGGCGACCTTCCCCGGTCTGACCCGCAATCCCGAGGAGTTCGTCTCGTTCCTGGAGAGCGGACTCCGCAAGTCGCAACCGTTGGCGCAGGCCCAGAAACGGTGAGAGGCGACGGCCCGCCCCCGGCTTTGCCACGGTCAGGAAATTCGAAGACTGCAAGGCCCGAGGAAACGGGCCGTCCGAACGGCCTCTTCGTCAGTCGGGGGACTCCGGGAGGTTGATGATGATGTCGCCGGGTCTGGCGAGGTTGTATTCCTCGCGGCCGATTCGTTCGATTTCACGGGGATCGTTTTTGACTCGCTCGATTTTCTCCGTGAGGCTCTGAATCTCCTGGCGCAGCTGGAGGTTCTGCTGGCGCAGCTCCTCCGCCTCGGCGCGATGAGCGCGGACGCGCAGGAATCCCCCTGATCCAAAGAAGTTGAAGTAGACGAGCGGCGCCGCGCTGAAGAAGAGTACGATGAAAAGGATTTCTCGGCGAGCCTTCCTGCTAAAATTCATTTCAGAGCCATGACATCGATTCGAATCGTCTTTTCAACCGTCGGCAACGAGGTCGAGGCCCACCGCATCGCCACCCGTCTCGTGGAGGAGCGGCTCGCGGCATGCGTCAATATTATTCCAAATGTGACATCAGTTTACAAGTGGAAAGGTAAAGTGGAAAAGGAACATGAAATACTGATGATCATCAAGACCCGAACCGAGAAGATCGAGGCGCTCAGATCCCGCCTGGTCGCGTTGCATCCCTACGAAGTCCCCGAATGTGTCGTCCTGCCGGTCGAAGCGGGCCACGCGGCCTATCTCGATTGGGTCGCGCAGGAGACCGCGGACTAGCCACTCCGGAAGCAGCTCTCACTCCGATTGCCTGAGTGCCGTGGTCCGTCAACAGGCTGGCGTCTGAACCTAGTGAATCAGGGTGCTGATGGTCCCGCTCCCATTCCTTTCGAGCCACGGCAAAGACCTGCCAAAACTGAAAAAAAGCACCTCGCCGTGTGCAGCGATGCCGGCACGAAATCTGCCCCCAACCCGGTGGTGAAGCCTCAGTCCGCGACACAGCGAAAACCGACATGCTCGCGGCGGGTGGTGGGGGACGCTCCCAGTTCCCGGTAGGTGGTCAGGGTCTCGCGAGCCGCGTCTTTGAAGGAGCCGCCTCTGGTCACCACTCGCTCCGAGCCGTCCAGCATCACGAGGGAGGCAGTGAGCTCCGCGACGTTCCCGCCCAGATCGTAGACCTGGTAGGGCGAGACGTCTCCGGGGCGGTTGCCGGCCGGCTCTGCCTGTTGGCGGCTGAAGTTGGCGGTCTCCGGGGAAGGAAAGACGTTTCCCCAGGGAAATCCCAGGCCTTCGCCGCCTCGGGCCGCTTTCTCCCACTCCAGCTCCGAGGGCAGCCGCCCGCCCGCCCAGCGGCAGTAAGCCTTTGCGTCTTCCTGAGAGACCCAGACCACGGGGAACGATTCGGCCCATTCCGGTAGGTGTTTTCCGTCCCAGTGCCGCAAAAAGTCCTGGCCGTTGGAGGGCTGGTATCCCGTGGACTCCAGGAATCGCTGGAACTGAGCGTTGGTGACCTCGAACTGGTCGATGTAGAACTCGCCCAGGGTCTCGGTCCGAGGCGGCGACACGAAGGACTGCCGGATGGCTTCGACCATGCCGGGGAAGTTCACCATGGATCGGCCAAGAAAGGCGCGGATGTGCCCTTCGGTGGCCCCAAAAAGGAACGGGCCGGCCGGTACGGAAACTTTTCCCTCGCGCGGTTCCGGGGCCTCGGCCGCGGGAGGCTCTGCCGGCGGGGCCGAGGGGGACGGCTCCGAGTGGCAATCCGTCTGGGCCAGGCCGAGAGCCAGCAGGAGGCAGGCAGAATGAAATTGGTGGCGTCTCATCAGCTGTTGATTATCACAGGTCGGCCCGCTTTCGGCCACGCACCCGGACGATTCCCTTTGCCGGGTCTGCTGATTCCGGCAGGTTGAAGTGAGCTGCGCAGCGCCGGCTCTCAACGCCACCCACGGTACACTGGACCCATGACCAGTGAGCGACCAGGGAGGAAGGCCTGGGGGTCGTTCGGCCGGCCCGCGAGTCGGGCCATGCGGTGGGTGCTGCGTCTGTCAGGCTTCGGTTTTGCAGCCGGCGGGTCGATTCTCCTCGTCCAGAGTTACCTGGAGGGCGGGCTTCTCAACCGGTTGATCGGGTTTGTTGCCTGGGTCGCCGCCCTTCTGTTGTGGGCCGGCTCCCGCAGTCCCGCCCAAGCGGAGCGGGTCGAATGCGAGGGAGAACGAATCACCGCTCACCGGCGCGGCGGCCACGAAGAGTCGATCCTTTGGGCAGACCTGGCGGAGGTCCGAATCGTGACTACCGACGAGGGGCCGTGGTGCGAAGACATCTACTGGTTGCTGACTTCGGCCGGCAACGAATCCGGCTGCGCGGTGCCCGGCCAAGCCGAGGGAGTAATCGATCTTCTGAACCGTCTGCAAGAGCTCCCCGGCTTCGACAATGAAGCGGTCGTTGAGGCCATGGGCTCCACCAAGAACGCTTCCTTCCTGTGCTGGAAACGC
The DNA here is from genome assembly GCA_041630155.1 of Acidobacteriota bacterium. Classification (GTDB taxonomy): domain Bacteria; phylum Acidobacteriota; class UBA6911; order RPQK01; family JANQFM01; genus JBFGHG01. Next base: position 3,992 of record JBFKLX010000058.1, on the reverse strand, counting down.
GACCCGTGAAGGGAGCCGAACCCCCCCAGGCCGTCCGGGGTGGTGACTCGGCTCGCTGCAAAGGCCCGCGTGCCTTTCAGGCGCGCAGGAACCCCTCGAGAAAAATGTCGGCCATGGCGTCGGCGACTTGCTGAGTCGAGCGGCTCTTTTCGGGGTCGAACCAGGTGTAAATCCAGTTCATCATCCCGAACAGCAGCAGGGCAGCCAGTTTGCTGTCCACCGCGGGTTTCTCGTTCGAAGGCCGCTGCGCTTCCAAGAGCTCCAGCAGCAGATCGAAATACTCGCGCTGTTGTTCGTGAATGGCTTCGTAATACCGGCCGCTCAGGTTGCCGGCCTCGTGGACCACGACTTTGGCCACGGACAGATGTTCGATGAAGGTGGCCAGATGATTGCGGATGAAGAAGCGGACCTTGTCGGGGCCTTCGTAATTCCCGACCGAGGCGCGCAGCTGCTCGAGGGCCGTGTCGAAGGCGCTGTGGATGATCAGGTAGAGAAGCTCCTCCTTGTTGTCGAAGTAATAGTAGAGTCCCGCCAGGCTGATTCCGGTGCGGCGGCTGATGTCGCGGATCGAGGCGTGATGGTATCCCTTTTCGGCGAACACCTCTGCTGCCGTGAGCAGGACATGGCGCAGTTGCTTGTCGTAGTGCTCGGTCTTGCTGCCGGCTTTTCCCATGCGTCCCCGTGCCGGTGGAAATCCTCCTCGACGTTCTACCGGGTGCCCTCAGCGAGAGGAGATGACTTCTGCTTCAGCCGTGCCAGTGCCTGATCCAGATCCTCGATCAGGTCCTCCACGTCTTCCAGGCCCACGGAAATCCTCACCAGCCCTGGCGTGATCCCCAATCGCTGCCGCTTTTCCTCCGGGAGAGAGGCATGGGTCATGGTGGCGGGGTGAGAAATGAGTGTCTCCACCCCGCCCAGGCTCTCGGCCAAGGCGCAGAGGCGCAAACTGCTGAGGACGCGGTTGGCGTTCTCGAAGCTGCCGGTTTCGAAAGCGATCATGCTGCCGAAACCGCGTTGCTGCCGGCCGGCCAGTTCGTGCCCCGGGTGGTGGGGCAGGCCTGGATAGTACACCCGGGCGACCGTGGGGTGCTGATCCAGGAACTCGGCCACCGCCCGCCCGTTGGCCTCGTGGGCTTTCATCCGCACCGCCAGAGTCTTGGTCCCACGCAGCACCAACCAGGAGTCGAACGGGCTCAGGATCGCCCCGGCCGCGTTCTGGGTGAAATAGAGTTGTTCCCCCAGCTGGGAATCGCGGACCACTAGAATGCCGCCCACACTGTCACTGTGCCCATTGAGGAACTTGGTCGTGCTGTGAATGACGATGTCCGCACCCAGCGTGATCGGCTGTTGCAGATAGGGAGACAGGAAGGTGTTGTCGACGGCCAGCAGAACCCCATGGTCGCGGCAGATCGCGGCGATCGCCTCCAGATCGGAGACGGCCATCAGGGGGTTGGTCGGCGTTTCCACGTAGACCAGGCGGGTCTCGGGGCGCATCGCCTCCCGCACCCGCTCGGCCGAGCTGGTGTCGACCCAGCTGAAGTCGAGCCCGAACTTGCGCCACAGCCCTTCGAACAGCCGGTAAGTCCCCCCGTACACGGTGTCGGACGCGACTACGTGATCGCCCGCCCGGAAGACCGACATCAAGGCATTGATAGCCGCCATCCCCGAAGCGAAGGCGATTCCGTGCCGGCCCCGCTCCAGCGCCGCCAGATTGCCCTCCAGGGCGGCGCGAGTCGGATTCTGCGTGCGGGCGTATTCGTAACCCTTGTGCTTGCCGATCTCCTCCTGGACGTAGGTCGAGGTCTGGTAGATGGGAACGATTATCGCGCCCGTCGATTCGTCCGGCTCTTGCCCGGAGTGAATAGCGTCAGTCGAGAATCCCATGATGGAGGCTGCTCCAGTCTTCGTTCGTACTTGCAGAGAGGGACTTCCAATGCCAGTCAGATCGTATCAAATGGTCAATCCCACTGTCGACGGCGGGGGGCGTAAGGGCTTAGTACCCCGATCCATGAATACAGCGACGCATGTTGCGGGCGTTTCCAAGCAGCAGCCGGCTCGCGGAAACCGAGTGGACCACCACGCTTTCGGGCGCCGGGCGCCTGCGGGTTCGCCCGCAACCCTTCGGCCACGCGGGATCTCTTTGTCGTTCCTCGTCGACGATGCTGCAGCATCGCCTCCTCCTCTCTTCGCCACCTCGCCTCGAGAGACCCGCGCGCACACGTCACCGTAGTTTCGAACCGGAGTACTTAGGGCGTAGGTCTGTGGCTCGGTCCTGGTCGATTTCGAGATTTGTTCGAGCTTCGAGCTTTGAGATTTCCCTTCGGCTGATTCGCTCAAAAACCAACTCGGACGTAATGAATACATGAGGAGACGGCGAATGGACGCTCGGGACGTCGAGTTCTTACGGTTGTGGCTGCGGGAGGCCCCGCAATGGCAGGAGCGGATTCGCCTCGATCCCCCCGAACTGCTTCGTGGTGGCTCCTGGAGCCCGATTTCAGCGGTCCGGACGGTTCGAGACGCGATCCAGCTGTCTCTGGAAGGCGGCCGTCGGGTGTCCTTTCCCATCGATGAAGCCCGCCGTGCAGCGCAGCGATCGCCCGTCTTCTGGCAGGGAATTTTGAAGCATTTCTTTCCGCGAGCGCGGGTGCGGCGGATCCTGGCGGAGACCGATCGGGTGCGGCACCAGACGGGGGCCCTGGTTCGCCTGCTGGTGCGGGAGGCGGGACGCTGGAAGACCCTGATCTGGGTTCGCCCGGAGGAGTCCGAGGAGGCCCGGGAGCGTTTGCTCTCGGCGCTGCTGCTCTGGTGGGACGAGTTGCAGCACCTGGGGCCCGACTCGGCGTCCTGCTTCGTTCCCTGGAACTGGAGCCTCCGCATCGTTTCCCAGCTTTCTCACCTCGAGATTGCGGTTCGCTGCTATCGTTACCTCCCGGCTGCGGGCCGCGGCCGGCCGCGGCTCGAGCGAATCTATCCTGCGCCCCCGAGTGCGAGCCGGGTCCAGGCCCCCTACGTCATCTTTCCGCGTGCCGAGGGCGCGCCCCGGCCGCTGCGGGCACTGGGCCGGGACTACCCGCAGCTTCGTTCCAGCCGGCGGGCGGCCGGCTGGGAGCTGGACTTCCTGGGTCTGCCGGTAGCCTGGAGTCGGGGCGGGGAGGACTGTTTCTACGATCTCTCCCGGCCCAAGGTTCTGCGGGAAGAGGATTGCCTGGCATTCCGGAGACATCTGGAGCACGTCGAGCGGATCCGCTGTTTTCCCTCACCCGAACCCCGGCATCCATTCTTCACCTGGAAGCCCGAACGCTGGCTCGAGCGCCAGGTGCTGAGGGATCATCGCTTGCTGGAACCAGACTTCTGCCGCCACGTCTACTCCCAGGTCCCCACTTGCGTCGACGGCGACCGCAGGATTTTGGATCTGTTGACCAGCACGCGCAGCGGTCGGCTGGCGGTCATCGAGTTGAAGGTCTGCCAGGACCTGAACATCGTCTTTCAGTCTCTCGAGTATTGGAGCCGGGTTGGAGTCCACCTCCAGCAGAGGGATTTCCAGAACCTGGGCTACTTTCCCTCGCTGGAGCTGCAGTTGGCGGCGCCGCTGCTCTACCTGGTGTGCCCCTTGTTCGAGTACCACCGGGTGCTGCCCGTCTTTCGCCGCTATGTGAAGGGTGAAGTGCGTTTTCGCTGTGTGGGCATCAACAGCGACTGGAGAAGGGAATTGAAGGTGATCCGGCGCTTCGATTTTTGAGGATGTCCGGTGGAAAGGCGGATCGGCTCGAGTCCGAGCAGTCCACTAGGCAGACTTGCGATGCTTGTCCTGATCGGCCTCGTCCTGGTCTGCTTCAGCGCGGCCACTGCGGATGGAACTCTTGAAGTTTCGAATTCCTTCGCCCAGGCCCTTTCCCAACTGAGGGAGTCGGCTGGCGCCGAAGATGATCAGCACGATCAAAAGAATGATGAGAAGTTCTTGTGTGCCAAACATTGCTCGCTCCTTGGGCCAG
>JBFKLX010000057.1:0-26642 GCA_041630155.1 Acidobacteriota bacterium | reverse complement strand
GTCCGGGCACCAGGAGCGGAGTGGCCATCGTCAACCCGCAGCAGTCGTTCCTGCAAATCCTGCTCCGTCTCATCAATTCCGAGGGAGACCTCATTGCCAGCCGCATCTTGAATTTGCCGGCCCGCAATCAGGTGGCTCAGTTCGTTGACGAACTCTTCCTTGGCCTCGGACAGTTCAGGGGCAGCCTCCACTTGACCACCTCCATGCCGATCGCCGTCCTGGGACTTCGCCAGCGCTCTTCGGGTTCCCTTTCCACCCTGCCGGTGGGCGAGCGGGCTTTCGGAGGGATCAATCAATCCTTCGGGGTGGTGACCGTTCCCGCGGGTATCGAACTCAACGGCCAGGGGCAGAACATCGATTCACTGGGATTCTGGGAAGCTCCCGATCCGTCTCAGACGCGCCTGTATGTCACTGCCAAGAACAACCGGCTCGTGGAGGTCTGGCAGTTCCCGTTTCTCGCCGGCGAGCAACCTCCCCTCCAGGGCGTGTTCGGCCTGGGCGACGTCAATGGAGTGGTGACGGATCAGCTGGAAGACCTGCTCTTCGTTACTCAAGCCAGCCCCTCTTCTTCGATCTACGCGTTTTCCATTCCCGAGCAGGAATTCCTGGGCACTTTCGGAACAGTCGACCTGGGCCGCGAGCCCAACCTCGACCTGCTCGACACCCCCGACGGGCAGCGTCTCCTCTTCGTCACCTCCGACGCCGGCGACCTGGTGTACGTTTTCGAGCTGCAGGGGGCTTCCGGCACCCTCATCGATCAGTTCGACCCACAGGGCCCCGGAGAGATCGAAACCATACTGGCCGACGATTTCTACGGCATCCTGTACGTCCCGGACGAGGAGAGACGGGGGGGAATTTTTGCGTTCACTCCCGACGGCACGCCCTACCAGAACTGCGCGGGGAGGGTCGATTGCGCTTCCCAATTCGCCGAAGACGTTTTCCAGGCCGACGCCGAAGGCATCCTGATGTACCGCTGCCAGGCCTCCGGAAACGATTTGGGCACCGGCTTCCTGGTGGTCTCGGACCAGCGGCAGGACGCGACCGAATTCGAATTCTTCGACCGTATCACCTGGGAGCACCTGGGTTCGCTGCGCATCACCGGCGTCTCCAATACCGACGGGATCGCCTCCACGCAGCAGCCCCTCCCGGAGTTCCCCCTGGGCCTGCTGGCTGTCGTCGACGACGACCGATCGGTTCACCTCCTGGGCTGGGACGGGGTCCTCCAGGCCACCGGATTGAGCTGCCCCTGAACACCCGGGATCCTCACCTGAGGTTGTACGGCGGTCGTCGCCGGTAGTTGGGTCCCCCCACGCCTCTATTGGCAACCGCGCTTCGCGACACCCAGCCGTCTCGGTCACAGGGATCACGAGCCACTGCGCTGACCACCCCCGCCCACTTCCCCCAAACCAGCCGGCCTCACAGGAAAAGCCTCTTACGCTGCCCTCCACGAATGTGATTGATCTCACAAATTAAATCGCCTGGCAGGTTTTTGCCACAGATTTTTTTCGTCTTGTGATCCCGGGTGACTCTCATCACCGACCCAAACAGACGTTCGAGCCAAAATAATTTGCAAGGTCAGTCTTTTACAGCAGCAAGTCTAGGCTGCGTTCCACGGGCTGACCCCACCTACCTTCTAGAGGGTGCGGGGCCGTAGACAAGAAGATGGGCCCTCCAGCCCAAATCACTCGAGTAAGAAGTTTGGATGGAGCCGGCGGAGTGTATTTCACACATGATAGTTAAGTATTATTTAAATAGAATATGGTTAGCGATTTCGATATTCATAGGAGTCGTCGGCTTCACCGAGGCCGCCCGAGTCGAGCTGGCCTGGCAACCCTCCGAGGACTCTGTGCGGGGTTACAATGTCTATCGGTCCCAGGCGCCCAGCCAGCAGGCGTCCGTGATCCTGAATTCAGCTCCTCTGACCAATCCCGTCTACCAGGACCGTTCGGTGTATCGTGGGGTCCTCTATTACTACAGTGTGACTGCCGTGGGTCTGGACGGGCAGGAAAGCGCTCACTCCAATCGGGTCGCCGTCATCGCCGGCGAACAGGCCGACCTGGAGATCGAGGTCGATCCGCCCCGGGAACTGGTGGCGGGAACTCGAGCCACCTTCGAGCTGAACGTCAGCAACCACGGCGGCGGTCCCAACGGGTCGATTCTCCGAGTCGTCCTGATGCGGCCGTCCCAGCTGGAGTGGGAGAGCTGGTCGGGACTGGACTGGGTCTGCGGCGACACGCCGCTGCGAGTGGAGTGTGAGTCTGAGGCCAGCCTACTGCCGGGCGATTCCAGCAGTTTCTCGGTCAGTTTCCGTGTGGACCCTCAGGTGGAGTCCGACGTGTCGGTTCAGGTCGAGTTGTGGTCCGCGGACGGGATTGCGCAGCGTCTCACCCACCGGATCACCGACGTTCGCTATGGCCTCTATCTGCCCTGCTACCTGACATCGGAGTCGGGATTTTCCGCAATCTCTCTGACCAATCATTCCGACAGCCCCGCCAGTCTCGACCTGACCGTGTTCGATCGACAGGGTTTCGCACTGGCGCCGTCCGGCCAGCGGATCTCGTTGAATCCGGGAAGCCAGCACGTCGAGCTGAGCTATGAGCGCCGGCCCTTTGATGCTTCCCAACCCCCCACGGCCTGGCTGGGCCTGCTTTCGGATAATCCTGGAGTGGGGGGTTTGTTCCAATTCGGAGACCGGCGGCTCGCCCAATTGGACGGCACTCGACTCTTCACCGAGGCGCAGCGGGAAATCTTCTTCCCTCGGGTATTGGCGGGGGAGACGGCCTTTCTGGAGCAGCCCGCCCAGACGTATCTGGACATCGTCAACCCTTCCCAGAGCGAGGTGAAACTGAAGCTGGAGCTGGTCCAGACCGCCGCTCGACCAGGCCGGGGTCTGGTCCAGGAAGTGACAGTCCGTCGGGCTGCGCTCGTCACCCTGGGGCCGAAAGCCGTGCTGCATGCCAGGCCCGAGGAGATCTTCGGAGTGGTGGAGGAGAAAGGCGGCTACATTCGAGCCCAGGCGCTGGAAGGGGACGGTGTGATCGGCTTCGAGCGCATCGCGCTGGGGGTGGGCTCCAGCACGGTGGGAATCGGCGCCTCCTCTTCCCACGACACGACGCTTCACTCGGCACAGATCGCTCAGAGCCGCAGCGTATTCACGCATCTGGATCTGATCAACACGTCCCATCGGACCCGTTCGGTCGAGCTGTTGGCGACCGGAGAGCTGGGGCAACTTCTGGCGCCGCCGGTTTTCCTGGTGCTGGGGCCCGGCGAGTTGCTGACCCAGACCTTGGATCAGATTTTCGAGTTCGCCGGATCGGAGCCGATCAGCGGCTCCTTGGAGATCCGAGCCGATGCTTCCGGCATTGTCGGCAACATCATCTTCGGAGATCCCGCCAGCCTGCAGTTCGCCGCTTCGCTTCCGCTGCAGGGCGAGCCTCTGCGGCGGCTGGCTTTCGACTATCTCGCCAGCACGGATGAGTTCTTCACGGGTCTGGCCATCTTCAATCCGGGATACGGGACAGCCGCCATCGACCTGGAAGTCCTGGACAGCGAGGGCGCCCTCCTGGCCCGCGCCCAGCTCGAGCTGGGTCCCCGTCACCGGATCTCCCGCACTCTTGCCGAACTGGTCCCGGAGGTGAAAGGGAGAATCGGAGGCTACGTGCGGCTCGAGTCGAGCCAGCCCGTCGTGGCCCAGCAAATGTTCGGCCACCGCAAGCTGCATTTCCTCTCTTCCGTTCCGGCCAGCCCGTTGCACTGAGCATGCCCTCCGGCGGGATCGTCTATACTGGCCCGGGAACGAAATGGTTTTCGTGAACCTCGGCCGTGTCGAGTTTCGAGAGGCACTGGCGCGTCAGGAGGCGCTGGTGGAGGCCATCGCTTCCGGGCGCGAGCCGGAAACCGTCCTGCTGCTGGAGCACTCACCGGTGTTCACAGTGGGCAGGGCTGGAGACTCCTCCAACCTGCTGTCGGCTCATGACTTCGATGAGAACCCTCTGAAGCTGGTCCGGATCAACCGCGGCGGAGACGTCACCTTCCACGGACCCGGACAGCTGGTCGCCTATCCTCACTTGGATCTCCGGCAGCGCGGCCGGGACGTCCATCGCTATCTGCGCCAGCTCGAGGAGACTTTGATTCGGCTGGCCGAGGACTTCGAAATCCGGGCGTTTCGCCGCGAGGGATTGACCGGCGTCTGGACCGACCGGGGGAAGCTCGCCTCCCTGGGCGTTGGGGTCCGCCGCTGGATCACGATGCACGGGCTGGCCCTGAACGTCTCGACCGATCTGCGCTATTTCTCACTGATCCACCCCTGCGGGATCGTGGATTGTCGAGTCACTTCACTGAGCGAGCTGCTGGGGCGCCACGTCGGCCTCGGCGAGGTCGTTCCCCGCTTTCAGCACTGCTTCGAAGGGGTGTTCGCCGGCTCATGATGGACCGGGACCGGTGCGAACTTTCGCTTCTCCCCGGGGTCGGCCAAACCCGAAGCGCGGCGGCTTGCATTACAATGACCGGATGTCGCCGCGAGCAGAACTGCCCAACTTCCTGGTGCGGGACATCCCCGTCTACGGAGACCTGATCCTCTCGCCCATGGCCGGGTTCAGCGACATGCCCTATCGCTCGCTGTGCCGGGAGCTCGGCTCAGCCATGAGCTACACGGAGTTCGTCTCGGCCATCGGCCTTCTGCAAGGCAAGAATGAGCGGGCCCTGCGAATGCTGGCCTATCGCGAGCAGGAGCGACCGGTCGTCTTTCAGATCTTCGACAGCGAGGAACAGCGGCTGGAGGACGCCGCGCGACTGATCGAACAGCTGGGCCCCGACATCATCGACCTGAACATGGGCTGTTCGGTCAACAAGGTCAGCGGGCGCGGGGCCGGGGCCGGCTTGTTGCGCGAGCCCGCCAAGATTGCCCGCATCATCAGCCGCATGGCCGCAGCCGTGCAGGTGCCCGTCACCGGCAAGATCCGGCTGGGCTGGTGCCAGGGGTCGCTCAATTACCTGGACGTGGTGCGCATCCTGGAAGACGCCGGAGCCAACCTGGTGGCCGTGCACGGGCGTACCCGGTCGCAAGCTTACAAGGGAACGGCCGACTGGGATGCGATCGCGGAAATCGTCCAGGCGGTGGAGATCCCCATCATCGGCAACGGGGACGTGCGCACGGTTGCAGACATCGAGCGAATCCGCTCGCACACCGGCTGCGCGGGCGTGATGATCGGCCGGGGGGCCATCGGGCACCCCTGGATCTTCCAGCGCCGCGACCGGCACGAGATCCCTTTCTCCGACAAGGCCGAGTTCATCAGGCGTCACTTCCGGCGAATGAGCGAGTTCTACGGCGACCGGATGAGCCTGATTCTGATCCGCAAGCACATCGCCCGCTACTTGAAGGGATACTCTGGGATCAAAGACCTGCACCTGCAGCTGGTTCAGGTGCAGTCGGTGGACGACTTTTATCGGCTACTCCAGGAAACCACCCGGCGGATCGACCCGGCCGCGGTTGTTTTGTCGGGCTGATCTGGTAATCCTTCAGCCAGGCATGGAGGATCCGATGAAATCTGAACTGACGCGAATCGAACCCCTGCGGGCAGCCAACGTGATGGCCCTCGTCTACGGCATCCTGATGACCGCCATGATGCTGATCCTGGTCCCCATAATGCTGATCGTCGTGGGCATTGCAGCGATTGCCCAGGGGCAGGCAGGCGCAGGCCTGGGAGAGGCCATGGGAGTCTTGGTGGTGTTCTTGCTCTACCCGATTCTCGGCCTGGTGTTCGGCTGGATCTCCGGCCTGATCGCATCGTGGGCGTACAACCTCATCGCCGGCTGGATCGGCGGAATCCGATACGAGACCCACCAGGTCGATCGACCCGGGGCGCCCCTGGGGCAGACTACACCCGTGTAGAGCGTCGTGGCGACTTTTGTGATCGGCGACATTCACGGCTGTCTCCGCGAGTTTCGGGAGCTGCTGGAACGAGTTCGCTTCTCCACAACCCGGGATCGGCTGTGGCTGGTCGGGGATCTGGTCAACGGAGGTCCCGACTCGCTCGGCGTGCTCCGCTGGGTGCGACGGCACCACCGAGTCGTCACCTGCGTTCTCGGCAATCACGACCTCTACGCAGTGGCCCGCTTCGCCGGCATCATCGACAAGAAAAAGCGGGATACTCTGAAACGGCTGCTGGCCGCATCGGACGCCGAGGAACTGCTGGAGTGGCTGCGCCGCCGGCCTTTGATCCACCAACGAGGCGGACATCTGATGGTGCATGCCGGGCTGGCTCCCCAATGGAGCGTGCCGCTGGCGAAGGGGCTGGCCCGCGAGCTGGAAAGCATCTTGGAGAGCCCGCAGGCATTCGCCTTCCTGCGCCGCTACTTCCGCAAGCCGAAACTGAGCTGGAGCGGGAAGCTGCGCGGAAAAGAACGGCTTTGTGCAGCGCTGCGAGTGTTGACCATGATCCGCACCTGCCGCCCGTCCGGGGCGCTTTGCCACGACTTCTCCGGCCCTCCCGAGGAAGCGCCCCCGAAATGTATTCCCTGGTACCAGCTGCGACCGGAAGGAGAGCCGACCTACTACTTCGGCCATTGGGCAGCCCTCGGTTACCGGGCGCTGCCCAATGCATTCGCTCTGGATTCCGGTTGCGTCTGGGGCAATCACCTGACGGCACTGAGAAGGCGAGATGGGGCGGTCTTCAAAGTCGACGCCGCTCCGGATGCGCCCTGAATGGCGTTTGATGGGCGGCCGAGGAGCCGGAGAAGGTCGGCCGTCCAACGGCGAGGAGCAGCCCTTCTTGCGCTCCGGCGGCAAGTCAGCGGGCGGGGGTGCCTTTGGGGGGCGCGGGAGACAGTGAGAGCAGCCGCTTCAGGTCGTAGACCATACCCTCGCGGCTGTAGGAGGAGAACTCCAGGATTCCCGTGTCCATTCGAATGGCGTCCTCGGGACAAGCTTCCACACAATACCCACAAAAAATGCACAGCCCCAGGTCGATGTCGAAGCGAGTCGGCACTTTCTCGATCAGGGGGTTGGGGTGTTCGCCGGCCACGATGTAGATGCAGCGTGCGGGGCAGACCGTCTCGCACATCATACAGGCTACGCAGCGAGGAGAACTGTCCTCCCGGCGGGTGAGCCGGTGCAGGGTTCTCAGACGGCGCGGCAGGGGGCGGCGCTGCTCTGGATACTGGTAGGTTTCCGCGCCTCGCTTGTGCTTGGCCAGGCCGAACAGCTGCAGAATGTGAATGAGAATATTGCGGAAGAAGTGCCGGCCCGTGATGACGATCCCTTTGAAAACTTCGAGCACGTAGCTCCGTTCCCAGAATGTCAGTTCTTTTTCGACTACTTTGATCGCCATGGTTCAGTCCAGCAGCACGATCACCAAGCCGGTGACCAGGATGTTCAGAATCGAGAGGGGCAGCATCATGCTCCACCCCAAGCGCATCAGCTGGTCCCAGCGGAAGCGAGGCAGGGTCCAGCGGATCAGCAACATCACGAAACAGAAGAAAAACACCTTGCCCAAGAACGCACCCACCTGCAGGAGCATGACGACCAGAGTGGGCAGGGCCAGCTGGGCGCCCCAAGGAAACTGGAAGCCGTCCAGCGGCCCCCCGCCGGCCACCGAGTACAGGTAGGGCACCTGCCAGCCGCCGAAGAAGAGCGTGGTGATCAGTGAGGCCCCCAGCACGGTCTCCACGAAATCGGTCATCAGAAACATCCCGAACTTCATCCCGCTGTACTCGACGAAATACCCGATGATCTCGGACTCCCCCTCCGGGACGTCGAAGGGCACCCGTTTGGTCTCGGCCATGGCTGCCGTCGCAAAGAGGATGAAACCCAGCGGTTGCAGCAGAACGCCCCATTTGGGGATCCATCCCCACAGCAAGTCCCCCTGCGCCAGGTTGATCTGCTGCAGGCTGAGACTCTCGAAGCACATCAGTACGCCGATAATGGTGGCGCCCATGGTGATCTCGTACGAGATCATCTGGCCGGAAGCCCGCATCCCTCCCAGCAGGGCGTAGTTGTTGCCTGACGACCAGCCCGCAAGCACGAAACCGTAGATGCCCATGCTCATGACGGCAAACACGAAGAGCAGCCCGACGTTGATGTCCAGCACCTGCAGCGAGACCAGGGTGTCGCCGAAACGATAGATCCCGCCGAAGGGAATGACCGCGAAGCCGATCATGGCAAAGGTCAGAGCCAGCATGGGCGCCAGCGTGTGGAGCAGGCGATTGCCCTGGGGAGGAATGAAGTCCTCCTTGGTGATCATCTTGATGGCGTCGGCGATGTTGTGAAACAGTCCCAGCGCGGTGATCCCGAAGAGGGCGGCGCGGTTGGCGCCGATCCGGTCCTGCATGACGGCGCTCTGTTTTCGCTCCATCCAGGTGAGGACATAGGCGAACCCCATCACCACGTTGAAGATGAAGAAGGCCTTGCCGAACTCGATCGCGTAGTAGTCCATGCTCTCGATCTCGTGATCAGACGGCCGCAGCCGTCAACAGCTCCCCGAAGGGTTCCAATTCCCGGAGCGACTTTCCGCACCACTGCCGGAACACGTCTCCGGCATCCTGAAGGTCCAGAGGGCAGTCCAGACGCCTGGCGAGATCCAGCAGCACGCCTACGTCGTTGCGGGACTCTTCCAGGGGTGGGACGGCCTGCTGGAAGTGTTGGATGCGCCCTTCGAAATTGCTGAACGTCCCGTCCTTCTCGGCATGCGTGACTCCGGCCAGGACGGCCTGGGCCGACTCTGTGGTCCGGTTCCAGTTCGACCCCATGAACACGACATACTGGGCCCCCTCGAGGGCCTGCGGCGGGAGTTCGTGGTGAAACACCCAGAGCACCTTGATGTCTCCGTGGGTAGCTTTCTCCAGAATCGAATCGACGGAAGCCGTCAAATCCAGCGCCTCAGCGCCGGCCCGGTTGGGGTTCTTGTCGCCCCGCACCAGGAAATCGTCGCTGAAGCCTTCCCGTTCCGCGGGGTTGCTATGACCGATATTCGAGACGCCCAGACCGTCGCCGAACAGCTTTTTGACCAGGTAGAGCTCCTCGTTGCTCTGCATCGCAGAGGCGATGACCCCGACACTCTCGGGGCCAAACTTGTCCAGCGCGCTCCGGGTGGCGCGGACGACGGTCTGCAGGGCCTCCTCCCAGTCGACCGGTTGGAGGCGGCTCCCCTGTCGCAAGTGAGGGAATTCGATGCGGTTCTGATCGATGAACTCGAATCCGAAGCGCCCTTCGTCACACATCCACCACTGGTTCACGTGCGGGTTGAAGCGAGGTTTGAGGCGCTGGATGCGGCGCCCCTGATTCTTGTAACTGCGCTGAGAGGCATTGAAATGGATCCAGACATTGCACCCGCGCGAGCAGCCCGTGCAGACAGAGGGCTGGGAGGCCAGGTACCAGACACGGCACTTGAACCGGAATTCCCGCTCGGTCAGCGCGCCCACGGGGCAGATGTCGATTACGTTGCCCGAGTAGGGATTGTCCAGCGTCTTGCCGGGGTGCAAGTCCACCAGGGAGCGATTGCCGCGGTTGAAAATTCCCAGTTCGTGGCTCCTGGAGATCTCCTCCGTGAATCGTGTGCAGCGGCTGCAGAGGATACAGCGCTCCTGGTCGAGCACGACGTGCGGCCCCAGCGGAGTGGCCTTCTTCTTCTTGATCTTGTCTTCCAGGAAGCGACTCTCGTAGCGGCCGTACTCCATGTAGAAGTTCTGAAGGTCGCACTCCCCCGACTGGTCACAGACCGGGCAGTCCAGGGGATGGTTGGTCAGCAGAAACTCCAGCATGTGGCGGCGGGCCTGTTTCACCTTTTCGTTGTTGGTGATGATCTTCATCCCCTCCACCGCAGGGGTATAGCAGGCAATCTGCAGCTTGGGGCTGTTCTCGGCGTCCACCAGGCACATTCGGCAGGAACCGGCAATCGAGAGTCCGGGGTGATAGCAGTAGCGAGGGATGTAGACACCCAGCTTCTCGGCGGCCTGAATAACCGTGGTTCCGGGCTCCACATTGACTTCCTGTCCGTCGATCGTCAGTCTCGGCATTTGCTTCCCATGGGCGCATTCACAGCGCCAGCGCTGGTTCGGGGTTCTCCACGTCACAGCTCTTGTGTTGAATGTGGTACTCGAATTCAGAGCGGAACTTGGTCACGAAGCTTTGCACCGGCAGTGCCGCCGCGTCGCTGAGCGCGCAAATACTGGTGCCTTGCATGTATTCGGCGATGCTCAGGAGAGTGTCGAGATCCTGGCGTCGGCCGTCTCCTTCCAGAATGCGCATCAGGATCCGATCCAGCCAGCCGGTCCCCTCCCGGCAGGGCGTGCACTGGCCGCACGACTCGTGGGCATAGAAATGGCTCACGACGCTGAGTGCCTTCACCATGCAGACCGAGTCGCTCAGCACCATGACGCCGCCCGAGCCCAACATGGAGCCCGCCTTGGCGAGGCTGTCGAAATCCAGCGAAAGGTCGACACAGTCGGCCGTCAACACAGGAGCGGAGCTGCCTCCGGGAATCACGGCTTTGAGCTGGCGGTCGTCCAGGATGCCGCCGCCGTGTTCGTAAATCAGCTCACTCATCGGGCTCCCCATGGTGAGTTCGTACACCCCGGGGCGTTTGACGTGGCCCGAGAGGCAGAAGAGCCGGCTGCCCCCGCTGCGATCGGCCCCCAGTTCGGCAAACCATTCCCCCCCGTTGAGGATGATGTTGGGCAAATGGCTGATCGTCTCGACGTTGTTGATCACAGTCGGGCAGTCGAACAGCCCCACCACCGCGGGAAAGGGGGGCTTGAGCCGCGGCCAGCCTTTCTTTCCCTCCAGGGACTCCAGCAGCCCCGTCTCCTCGCCGCAGATGTAGGCACCCGCGCCGCGGTGAATGAAGACGTCCAGTTTGAAATCCTTGCCCAGCACCTTTTCTCCCAGCACACCCCCCTGGTAGGCCTGGCGGATGGCGTCGCGGAGGCGTTCGTAAGGGCGGACGTACTCACCCCGGATGTACACGTAGGCGGTGTGAATTCCCACGGCATAGCAGCATACGATGATGCCTTCGATGAGCCGATGGGGATCCCAGGTCATGATGTACTTGTCCTTGAAGGTGCCCGGTTCGGCCTCGTCGGCGTTGACCGTCAGGTAGTTGGGCTTGCCGCTCTCCTTGGGGACGAAGGTCCACTTTCGGCCGGTGGGGAAGCCTGCGCCGCCCAGCCCTCGCAAGTTCGATTTGATGACTTCTTCGGTGATCTCCTCGGGCTGCATCTCGAACAGGGCTCGTCGGGCCGCCTCGTAGCCGCCCTGGGCGCGGTACCAGTCCAGTTCCCGGGCCTTCTCGTTGCCAAAATGCTTCGATACCAGATTCGCTGTCGGCATCCCGATCGACTCCACCTATTCCAGTTCCGGATCACCCGGCGGTCCGTTGAATCCTTCCAGCAACTGATCCACGTCCTGATTGCCAAGGTTCCCGTAGTAGTCTTTGTCCAGCTGAAGCATGGGCGCGATTTCACAGGCGCCCATGCAGTCCGGCACGGCTTCCCAGCTGAACTGCCCGTCAGCGGACACCCCACCGCTTTCGACTCGGAGTTTCTCTCCCAGATGTCGCTTCAAGCGTCCCGCGCCGCGCAGCCAGCAGCTGAGGCTCATGCAGACCCGGATATGGTGACGTCCCATCTCTCGCCGATGGAAGAGGCTGTAGAAGGTCAGCACCTCCCGTACGTCCACCACGGGCAGGTCCAGAAGATCGGCCACGAACTGCTCCGCTTCGGCAGGGACGAAGCCGTGCTGCGCTTGAACCAGGTGTAAAGTGGGCAGCAGCGCGGCCCGCTTCACCGGGTAGCGTCGCAGGATGTCCTGATACTCCTCCAGGTTTTCGGGCGTGAACTGGAAATTGCTGCTCAACGGTCCAACTCCCCGGCGATCATGTTGACCGACCCGAAAGTGGGGATCAGGTCGGCGAGCTGCTCGCCCCGGATGATGGTCGGCAGCGCCGCCATGATGGGAAAACAGGGAGGATGGCAACGCACCCGCCAGGGGCGGTCCGTGCCGTCGCTGACCACGTAAAAGCCCAGCTCACCGTTGGCCCCTTCCACGAAGTGATAGACCTCGCCTTTGGGAGGGCGCACCCCATGCCCCTGCATGATGATCTTGAAATGGTTCATCAGCGCTTCGATACTCGAGTAGACCTGCTCCTTGGGAGGCAGCCAGTCATCGGGGCTGTCGGCGTTGACGCGCTCGTGGTAGCGGCGCTGAGAGCCTTCCAAAGTAGGCTCGATCAGCGCCTCGTTGACCAGCAGCCCGCGCGTCTGTCCAAACTTTCCCAGGTCCGCCATCAGAGCCGGCTCGATCACCTCTCCTTCGTGATCCACGTTGGTAGGACCTTCGGGGAGCTGATCCAGAGCTTGCTCCACGATCCGAATCGACTGCTCCATCTCCTCCATACGCACCAGATAACGGTCGTAGTTGTCCCCGCGCTCGCCAATCGGGATGTCGAACTCGAAGCGGTCGTAGATCGAGTAGGGAAAAGCCTTGCGGACGTCGTAGTCCACACCGCTGGAGCGCAAGAAGGGACCTGTGATCCCCCAGTTGAGGGCTTGCTCGGCGGAAATGCAGCCGATTCCTCTGGTCCGGTCGTAGAAGATCCGGTTGCGCGTCAGCAGCTGGTCGACCTCCCGGATCACGCCGCGCGTCTTGGAGAGGACTTCCCGGCAGGTGGGCACGAAATCCTCGGGTAGATCTCCCTTCACGCCGCCGATCCGAGCGTAGGAAATCGTCAGGCGGGCGCCGGTCACGTTCTCGACCAGCTCCCAGAGCCACTCGCGCGCCTTGATCATGTACAAGAACACCGAGAATGCCCCCAGCTCCATGGCGCTGGCGCCCACGCAGGTGAGATGGTCGCACAGCCGCGAGATCTCGCTCATGATCACCCGGATGTATTCACACCGCTCGGGCACCTTCAAACCCATCAGTTTCTCGACCGCCTCCGCAAAAGCGAAGTTGTTGATCAGAGGGGACACATAGTTGAGCCGGTCGGTGTAGGGGAAACATTGGGTGTAGGTTGCCGATTCGCATTCCTTTTCGAAGCCGCGGTGCAGGTAACCGATTTCGACGTCCGCCTGGCGGATGATTTCCCCGTCCAGCTCGACCTGAATCTCGATTACGCCATGCATGGCGGGATGCGAAGGTCCGACGTTGAGCAGCATGCTCCTGGTTTGGGTTTCAGAAGTCTGTGCCATGTTCGCTGATCTCTTCTCCTGAGTTCAGTCCTGGGGACCGATGCGGGGTTGCCGCTTGTCGACTGGGTAGTCTTTGCGCAGGGGATGCCCTTCGAACTCCGGGTACAGCAGCAGCCGGCGCAAATCCGGGTGGCCCTTGAAGCGGATTCCGAACATGTCCCACACTTCTCGCTCGTACCAGTTGGCATTCGGCCACAGCGCGCTGAGCGTCTCGAGTTCCGGATCGGCGCCACCCACGGGCGCCTTGACTCGCAGCCGGCTCCGATTGGCAAGCGACAGAAGGTGATAGACAACTTCGAAGCGCGGTTTGCGTTTCCAGTGGTCCACGGCCGTCAGGTCCAGCAGGACGTTGAACTGCAACTCGGGATCCTCTTTGAGGAAGCGTGCCAGTTCGACGATCGCACTCTTGGACACGATGACCGTGTCCTGGCCCAGCGCAGAGTGGGTGTCGATGATGGCCGCGCCGAAACGCTCTCGGACTCTTTGAAGAACCTTGCTTTCCGCCATGGGTGTGCGCCTCTGCGCGTCGCCTTTCCTTGGTCCAGGGGACGGCCGGTGCCGCTCAAAGTTCCTGTTTTTGGTTCTGGATCTTTTCCTGGAGCATCATCAGACCTTGCAGCACCGTCTCCGGCCGGGGCGGGCAACCGGGAATGTAGATGTCCACGGGCAAGATGTGGTCGATTCCGCGAATCACCGCGTAGTTGTCGTAAAAACCACCCGTGCAGGTACAGACCCCAAAAGCGATCACCCATTTGGGAGCGCACATTTGATCGTAAATACGCCGTAGCACCGGTCCCATCTTCTGGCTGATGGTTCCGACCACGAAGAGCACGTCCGCCTGCCGGGGTGAGAATCGAGGGAGTCCTGCACCGAAGCGATCGATGTCGTAGTGGGCGCAGGCCGTGGCCATGTACTCCATCCCGCAGCAGGCCGTCACGAACGGGTACTGGAAGATGGAGAACTTGCGGGCCCACCCGACTGCCTGGTCCAGACGCGTGGACAGGAATCCGGTGCCCTCGCTGCCTTTGAAATCGCCTACTTCCATTCCAGTGCTCCTCGCCGTATCGAATAATAGAGCCCCGCCAGCACCGCCAGGAGAAACACCAGCATCTCGAGAAAGACGAACAGTCCCAGGTCTTGGAAGAGCTCGCGGTAGACGATCGCCCAGGGGATCAGGAAAATCAGCTCCACGTCGAAAAGAATGAACAGCAGAGCCACCAGGAAGAACTTGACGGAGAATCTGCCCCGAACGATGTCGTGCGGCTCGAGTCCGCATTCGAACGGCATGTCGTGGACTCGCCCCGACCGACGGGGGCCGAGCCACTGGTGCAACGCCAGCATCAGTCCGGCCGTGCCGGCGGCGAGGATCAGAAGAAAAAAGAACCCGACCAAGCTTTCCATTGCGTTCAGTTGCAGGGCCCCAGCCCCGATCCCGGCCATCCGACCGGACTGAAGTTTCAAACCCAGCCCGCATTTGCCCGCGGGAAACGACAGGGGCTGAGTCCAAGCGCGATTATAACAACAGCCGGGAGAGGTTCACCAGTGCGAGGCAGGGACGGCGAACCACGGGTTCCCCTCGGGAGAAACGGGCATTTTGCCGTCTCTTAGGGGCATATCGCCCGGTCCGGCCCGGTCCCTGACCGGTCATTTTGCTCGGGTTTTCCGGAGTTTGGCGGGAGTCCAACCCCGGACTGCCCCCTTGGCATTGGCTTTGCTAAACTCGTACCCAGAGCCAGGGACGCAGCGAAGTCGGTTTCCGGCCCGGGTCCCGCCACTGGATCCTGCAGTGCGGCAGCCGCGACCCCGCCTCCGGTCCCCCGCCTCCGCGACACCTCCCTGCCCTCGGGAAGGAGAAGAGTTTTCATGCCCAGCCCCAGACTCAAAGAATTCCTCGACAGCCAAGGCATCAGGTACGTGAGCATCAGCCATTCCCCAGCCTACACCGCTCAGGAAATCGCGGCCTCGGCCCACATTCCAGGCAAGGAACTGGCCAAGACGGTCATGGTCAAACTGGACGGCAAGATGGCCATGGCGGTACTGCCCGCCTCCAGCCAGATCGACCTGCGGCGTCTCCGGGAGGAGACGGGAGCCAATGCCGTGGAGCTGGCCGCGGAAGCCGAATTCCAGCACCGGTTTCCAGAGTGTGAATTGGGAGCCATGCCACCGTTCGGCAATCTCTACGACTTGCCGGTGTTCGTGTCGGACAAGCTCGCCGAAGACGAAGAGATCGCCTTCAATGCAGGCTCTCACACCGAGCTGATCCGGCTGCGTTACGCCGATTTCGAGAAGCTGGTCGAGCCGAAGGTGCTGGCCTTCGACGCCCTCACAGTCTGAGGCTTGCCCCCGGGGCGCCGCGCCACTGGTGCAGCAAAGCCATGTCGGACCTGCAACCGTCCGGGGGTGTTCGTAATCCCTCGAGGGAGAATGGCAACGGCGAGGCGACCGTTTTCGGCTGGTGATCGGCCCTCTACGGTTGCACCGAGAGGTGTTGCCGGGATTTCGATCCAGGGGTTGTCTCGAAGTGCTGGGAGCTCGAGTCGTCAGTCGGCCTTCTCGGTGTTCCGGTGGCTTCCCAGCCGTTTCCCCTCGGACCACCAGCGGTAGAGCTGGTCCAGGGCCAGGCGGTATTCGAGGGTCTGCTGCTGGCCGGTCAACTCGGCCACGTGGAACCAATCGGAGGCGTCTCGCAGACGGCCTTCGGCCATGGCCTTGAAACCGATGAAATAGGCGATCTCACATTCCTCGCGCGAACCCTCGGAATGGGCCAGAAGGGCCTGTTCGTCCAGCATCCCGAGCAGGTAACGGCCGATGTCCCAGTAGATCCCTTGGCCGCCCGCCTGGAGGCGCGCCTCGACCTCCGGCCGGCGCGCCGCCGCCTGCTCGTCGACCAGGACCGCGGCTGCCCGCAACATCCAGACGCACTCGCCGCATTCCCCGTCCTCGGGCCGAGGGATCAAGTCCCAAAGCAGGCCGTACTGCTGCTCGCGAAACATCCACATACCGGCAGGGTTGACCCGATTCTCAGGCAGCGCCTGACGCAGCCACTCCACCGCGGCCTTCCGGTTCTGGGCTTGCTCGAGATAGACGAACGCTCGCACGGGCAAACTGAGGCTGCCGACTTCGGCCGAGGGTTTCAGCATCGACTGCAGTTGGAAGGCCAGCTGGTGGTCGCCCTGCCGATCGACGGGAACGATCAATTGCTCCAGGAGCCAGGGCGCGATACCCAGCCTCATCAGTGTGCCAAACGCTTCCTGGGCCTCCTCGGGGCGCCCCCTGAAGACTTCAGCGAAAGGTTTGCCGAAGGACTCCCGCCAAGCATCGGACGGAAAACGGACCGCCCGCCGCAGCAGTTCAGCAGCCGGCTGGTTCTTGCCGGCGGTCCAGAGCACCTGAGCCAGACAACCGTGTGCGAACGCCAGCTGTGGATAGCGGGCGCTCAATGCCCGGGCCGTCTGTTCGGCTTCCCCGAAACGCCCCAGTTCGGCCAGGATCAAGGCGGTTCTGTTGAGCACGCCGGCCTGCCAGCTCTCGACCAGAGGGTAGACCAGCTCGAGTGCTTCGTCGGGGCGCCCGAGTTGTTGCAGCATGCGGGCGGCTGCGGTGCGCGCGAACAGGAACGGGAAGTAGTCGTCGTCTCCGTTCTTTCGGAGCCAGGCCCGCGCCACTTCCAGTGCCGCCGAATAGGCCTGACCGTCCTCCAGGTTGCGAATCGCGGCCCGATAGCGGGGCCATTGGTGGGGCTCGGAGTCGATCAGCTGCCAGTGCAGGGCATGCGCGTCCGAGACACTGATTACTCCTTCCCGCAGGCCGAGTGTGATCGCGGCCTCTCGCGTCTCGGGACTCTCCTGGACGGTTTCGGCCAGCCGGCGCAACTGCTCCGTGTCCGCAGTGAAGTAGGCGTGCCAGGGGCCTACCCAATCCGACGACGGGTCGGTCTCCTGAACGCTCAGCAGTAAGCGCTCGGCCAGACCCAGATCCCGCAGGTGGTGCCGGCCGAGATGAGCCAGGTCGCGCCGGTGCCCAATCCGCGAATCCATGCGGGCCGCCAGCAGGCGCGCCCCCTGCAGGATCATCGGATCTCCATAGGGACTGCTCTCTGCCAGCCGCAAATAGGTCTGGAAACGCAGCGGATGTCCCAAGCTCTGGAAACGGGCCAATCCGCCCCAGAGCCCGTCCGGTGTGCGGGTGCCGTCCAGCGCCTCGACTTGATCCTTCAGCCAGCTCCGAAAGTCTTGCCCGATGCCGTTGGGAGCGGAGCCGATCAACTCCAGGAGCTGGCGTCCCCGCTGGACCGATCCCAGCGAGTGGAGGTAATGGCTCGCCAGGCGATAGAGCCCCGAGTAGAGCAGGCCGCGGAAGTACGATTCGAAAACCTCACGGTCCAGGAATGGGCCGGGTTCGATTGCCACTGCCCCCAAGTGCCGTTCCAGAGACGCCAGAGGATGAAGAGCGGGGATTTGGAAGAGAACGCGCTCCAGCGAGCCGGCCTCCTCGACCAGTGCGTCCAGCCTCCCACTCGAAGACGCCCCGAGACGATCCAGGAGTCCGGGCTCGCCGCTCTGCCGAGCGCTCTCGAGAAGCACATTCTCGAGAGCGAATTCAGCCACCCTGGATTGGTACCAGTATCCCTTCAGCTCGAACGCGCTGGCGACAACTGCCAGATTCCAATCGGGGTCTCGAGCCAACTCCTCGGCCCGGGCGGCCCACTCGTCGGCCGCGCCGCGCCGCGCCAGATCCAGCAGCGAGAGCAGACGCCTTTGCGGGTCGCTCCGCGAGCGCCGGGTGGTTTTCCGCAACTCCTGGGACTCGCCCCTCAGAAAGAGGCGGACAGGATGGGCCGGATCCAGGCCCTCGGCCAGCCTCGAAGCCTCCCGGCGGTACTCCAGACGATCGGCCAGCAGAGCCTCCTCGGCTGTCAGCGTCGAGGGGTCGCGGTAGGCCCGAACCAGCGCCAGTGCGGCCAGCGCTTTGGCGGCGAGGCGATCCGAGATTTGCAGGTCGTCGCGGCTCTGCACCGCCAGCCAGGTGAGGGCGCGGCCCGCCTCTTCCACCAGACGCGGGTCGGGACGCTGAGGGTCCCATTGCGGGTCGATCTCTCCCAGCGCGCGCCACAAGTTGGGAGGAGACAGCTTTCCCACTGCGCTCCGGATGGACTCCAGCCGGCTTTCGTCGACGAACTCCTCCGGACGAGGCCCCCTGGCCGCCCAGCGAGAAGCCCAGCCGGCCAGCGCTTCCATGGCTTCACCATAGTCGGCCAGCTCCGGAAGCAACGCCACCGGCTCACCCCGGTACTCGACCAGCCAGAGGTCGTCTCTGAGGAGAAGTCGGCAGGACTCGGCGGGCTCGCCGGTCAGGAGATGGTGAATCTCGGCGGCCGCCGCTACGAATCGGGCGTCGGGCTTGAGGCGAAAGCTCAAACGGTAGCGGTCAACGGGGGTGAGGGGAGTGACGGGAGTGACGGAGGGAGCCGGGCCGGATACCATGGCTGGAGAGGCCGAGACGGTGGGGTCCGTTTCGAACGCCACCGAAGACATGATCTGGCATCCGGCGGTGCCAATGCCAGCCCCAACGAGTAAGAGACTCAGAGAGGCTGCTGCTTTCATCCTTGAACTCCTCTCCGCGGTTCGTATCCACCCGATGATAGGCGAGTCCCGGAAGAAGGACGGTGAGGGGGGTCACGTTCGCCCCGCCAAAGCGCGCTGGAGGCCTCGGCCCGGGCTGCCGCGCTGTCTCCGGTTTGAATCTCAACGAGTCACGGTTTCGGGTTGCCCAGGGCAGCCAGGTACTCTCTGTCGAAGGCGGCCAGCATGCTTTCCAGGTCGGCATAAGGCCCAGGCGAGTAAGCGCTGGAGGCGATCCCCTGCTGGGCCTGTTCGCAGATGTGCCAGTCCTGGCGATTGGTCAAGTCCCAGAAATCGACGGCCGGTTGGGGGTCGAACTTCGGCTCGCACACCGCTTCTGGGGCGAAGAGCCACTCACAGGTGACTCGGGTGGTGGACGGCGAGCGACGCTCCAAGCGGTGGATGAGCACATAGTCGGGAAAGAGGCTGAGGAAGCAGTTGGGGAGGATCGTATAGTAGTACGCCCTGCCTCGTCCTTCAGGGTTCAAAGGTGCTGCACATGGCTTCCCGTCCACGGTCATACTTCCAGCGGGGTCCTTCAGTTGCATTGGCCCGCCCAGAATCGGCCCTTCCTCGAGATCGTTGGAGCTTTCCCGATACGGGGTCAGGCGGTTGAGGTGAGGGTGGAGGGTGGGGCAATGGTAGCACTCGGAGTAATTCTGAAACACGAGTTTCCAGTTGGCCTCGACGTCGTAGACGCGCTCCTGGACGACCTGGAGCTCACCCAGTCTCCAGGCTCCGAACCTGTCCCAGACCGCCGCGAGCGCTCTTTGCAGCGATTGCGCGCCCCGGCTCGAATTCAGGAACAGAAGCCCCTGCCAGACATCGACGCAGGCACTGTGTAAAGCGTAGGGGCGCCGGTCGAAGTCTTGGGGCATGTTGGGCGCGCCAATCAACTTCCCCTCGAGATCGTAGGTCCAGCCGTGGTAGGGACACTGAATCGTGTTCGAAAAACACCCTCGGGGCGACTCGCAGAGGCGTGTCCCCCGGTGGCGGCAGACGTTGTGATGGGCTCGGAGCTGTTGCTGCCGGTCCCGCAGCACGATCAACTGCTCCCCGCCCATGTCGGCGAGAAGAAAACTTCCCGGCTCGGTGAGTCCCTCGAGTCTTCCGGCGTAGAGCCAGCGTTGCCGGAAGATCGTTTCGGTTTCGCGCCGGTAGATGTCCGGCGAAACGTAATACTCGGCCTCCAGTGTGTGCGCCCCGCCGGCCGAACGTCGGAGTTTGCTCATGATGCTGCCTGCCCAATGCAACCACGCGGATTCAGCGGCCGCTGGCCGCGGCCCCGGGTTTGGCCACTACAGCGCTGCTGGCACGACCGTCCAATATGGCCGTGAGGCACTCCTCGAAGTGGACGAGCCGGACATTTGCGGTCTCCTGGTCGGCCGGTTGCGCATCCAGCCACTCCCAGTCCACGAATGCCTCGTCGCCGCGAGCTTTCTGAGCCCCCGGAGGAATCGTGAGGTACCCGATTCCCAGCGAGGTGATGTTATGGAAGAAATGGGTGCCTTGCGAGGGGTCGACTTCGTATCCGGAGGGCGAGGCTTCCACCATCAGGCGAGCTCCCGAGATCTGAGACCATTGGACCGGGATTCCCAGCCAGGGGTCCGCGCTGCCCCAGCGGCCCGGCCCGATCAGCAGGTAGGGTCTCCCCTGGGCGTTCAAAACTGCATTCAGCTTCTCGACCTGGCGGGCGACGTCAGGATTCCGCTTAGAATCCCAGCCCTCGCGGCGAACGTAGACGACGTCGCGTATCTGGTTGATCACGCCGTGACCCAGACTCATCTGAGTGGCGCAGAGCTGGTCCTCTCGCAGGAAACGGAGTTGGGAGACATCGCAGGAGACGTCGGTCACCTCCAGGGGCCTGAGCTGAAGCAGAGAGAGGCGTGGAGGCGCAGCCTGTTCGGTACCCCGCCGCACCGGCCCGCCCCAATCGCCCATCTCGCAGGCGAACTCGACCTCGGCCGGCCCTCCCATTCCTCGCTTCGCCATTTCCAGGATTTGAATCAGCACCTCCGCCAAGGGCACCGCGCGGTACTTCAAAATATTGTTGAAGGTGATCACCCGGGGACCGGGGAGGTTCAAGTCGTCCCGAATCTGATCGTCCTGGCCGCAGTAGACACTGGCCAAAGGAAACAGAGCGCCGTCCTCTTCAGCCGTTCGCAGATCGAAACGCTTCACGGTCGACTCCAGCTCGCGACCGGGGGGGCGCTGCCCGATCGTCAAGTCCAGCGCCCAGAAGTCCTTTTGAGACGTCTCGACGAAGGCGCGCGGCTTGCCCAGTTGCGGCATCACCTGGGGGTGCGCCGGACAGAAGCGCAGCGCCAGCCCCCCTTCCACGATGTAACGCCCCAGCCCCAGCGCCACCAGCACCACCCCTTCGCCGGATCTCTGCGGACCCATGGGGTAATAGTTGTACGACTGCGCGATTCCGGCAAAGGAAGGGTAGTACCTCGATCCCCGCTGCCGGCCCACGAGTTCCTGGATGATCACCGCCATCTTCTCCTCCTCCACCCGCCGGCCCGTGCTCTTGAGATAGGACTTGGCGTTTCTGAAGAAGGTCGAGGCGAAGACCAGCTTGACGGCATTGGAGAGATCTTCCAGCCGGTGTTCCACTTGCGGGTCGTTGTTGGGGATCATCAGGGTGGAATAGATCCCGGCGAAGGGCTGATGGAGTGAATCTTCCAGCAGGCTGGAGGAGCGAACGGCCAACGGACGACCCTTCAACTGCTGTGCGATGACCTCCAAGCTAGCGGTCAACTCGGCCCTCAACGGGCTTTCCACGAAGCGCTGGGCGATCTTCTGGTCGTCTTCCTCCTGCTGGGCGAACTCGGCCAGATCGTGATCGGCCAGAAAGTCGTCGAAGGCGTCGGTGGCCACCACGATGGTCTTGGGCAGCCGCACCGGCAATCCGCTCGACGTCCAGTCTTTCTCCACCAGCAGTTTGTTCAGGAAAGCGATGCCCCGCGCTTTGCCCCCCAGGTAACCCGTGCCGAGCCGCGAGAAGTGGACGCGTCCCAGGTGCTCGGGCTTGAAGTCCACCACGATGCCGCCGTGCATGCTCTCTCTCGCTTCCCGCATGGCCCGGATCACATAGGTCCGAATGGCTTCGACGTTGGGGAAGTCCTTCTCAGTGAGCGGGCGCAGCTCTTCGGCCAGATCGAATTCGCTGCGGGCCATGAGCCAGAGTGAGAAGTGATTGCGACGCGCATGGTAGAGCAAGGATTCCGGCGAGAGCTCTTCCAGCTCCTGTTCCAGTTCGGCCAGGTCGCTGGCGCGCCCCACTTCCTCGCCATCGGGGTACGAAAAACGAAATCGGCAAAGCCGAGACGGTCCGTCAGAAAGGAGTTCAGATCTGCCAACAGGGTATCGGAGTTCTTGTCGACGAACGCAGCACCCAGGTTGTCGGCCTCGTCCCGCTGGTCTGCCTCGGCCGATTGCAGCAGGATGGGCAGGTGGGGATCCAAGGCGCGGGCTTCCCGGGCGAATTCCAGTCCCGCCCGCTCATCGATTCTGCCGTCCCTCGGGATTCGGACATCACTGATCAGCGCAAACATGTTGCGCCGGTAACGCCGCAGCAGTTCCATACCCTCCTCGTAGGAGGTGGCATGGACCAGTTTCGGGCGGGAGCGCATGTACATCAGCCGGTACAGATCGGTCTGGCCTTCCGAATAAAGCGAGCGCGCCAGCGTCATGAGGCGAGAGTAGAGGACCCGCAGGAACACCGAGTAGTAGCGCGGGGAGTCCTCGAGCATGAGGATGACCCTCACATTGCCCACCTCGACGTCGTGCTCGACGTTGAGGCGATCCTCCACGTATTTGACGATGGCCAGCAGGATCTTCGAATCACCGGTCCAGACGAACACCCCGTCGATGATCTTGGGGTCCAGGCTTCGATGCCAATCGCCCTGCTCGCGTTGATCCAGGTTCAGCAGCACGACCGGCAGCTCGGGCTCCTCCTGCTTGACCAGTCGGCCGAAGCCCTCGACATCCATGTCCACCAGACTGGTCATGACCAGAATCAGGTCGAAACGCCGCTTCTTCAGCATTTCCAGAGCTGCCGCGGCATTGTGGGCATGGGTGAAGCGAGGAGCAGCCGAAAGGCTGAACTCCTCGTACTCCATGAAGACCTGTTGGGTCAACGACCCATCTTCCTGGAGGATGAAGTGGTCGAAGGGCGAGGAAACGAGCAGCACTTCCCGCACCCGGAACAGAATCAGGTCATTGAAGCGCCGGACACTGGCGAGCTGCCGATCCATCATGCGTTCTCACCCGAAGCCTCGACCCGTGAATCAGACCATTCCCTGGTCGAGCAGTGCGTCGGCGACCTTGATGAACCCACCGATATTTGCGCCGTCCACGTAATTCACGAAATCTTCCCGAGTTCCGTACTGGACACAGGTCCGGTGGATCTCACGCATAATATCGTGCAACCTGCGGTCGACCTCTTCACGAGGCCAGGACATCCGCATCGAGTTTTGCGTCATCTCCAGACCGGAGACCGCGACTCCACCCGCGTTGGCCGCCTTCCCCGGGCCAAACAGTATGCCGGCCTCGTGAAAGCGCTCCACAGCCGCGGGCTCGGTGGGCATGTTGGCGCCTTCCACGACGCAAAAGCAACCGTTGGCGAGCAGTTCCCGGGCCTCCTCGTCGGAGATCTCGTTCTGGGTGGCGCAGGGGAAGGCGATGTCGGCCGGGACGCTCCAGGGGCGCTGCCCTTCCAGATAGACGGCACGAGGAAATTCTTCGAGGTACTCGTGGATACGGCCGCGTCGTTGATTCTTCAACTCCATGATCCAATCCAGCTTTTCACGGTCGATCCCGGCTTCGTCCAGAATGGCTCCGTTGGAGTCGGACATCGTGAGTATCTTGGCCTCGTGTTCCAGGGCCTTTTCGGCGGCGTACTGGGCCACGTTGCCGGAACCCGAGATCAAGACTCGTTTCCCCTTCAGGGACTCTCTCCGGCTGGCCAGCATCTCGAGCATGAAGTAGACCGCTCCGTACCCGGTCGCCTCCGGGCGGATCAGCGATCCGCCCCAGCCTCGCCCCTTGCCGGTGAGCACGCCCGTGAACTGGTTGGACAGTTTCTTGTAATAGCCAAAGAGAAAACCGATCTCCCTGCCGCCCACGCCGATGTCGCCAGCGGGAACGTCCGTATCGGCACCGATGTGGCGGTACAGTTCGGCCATGAACGACTGGCAGAAGCGCATCACCTCGGCATCGGTCTTGCCTTTGGGATCGAAGTCGGAGCCCCCCTTGCCGCCCCCCATCGGCAGGGTGGTCAAGCTGTTCTTGAACACTTGTTCGAAGGCCAGGAACTTGAGAATGCTCAAGTTGACGCTGGGGTGAAAGCGCAGCCCCCCTTTGTAGGGACCGAGAACGCTGCTCATTTCGATTCGATAGCCGCGATTGACGTGAATCTGTCCCTGATCGTCCATCCAGGGCACACGAAACATGATCACGCGCTCCGGTTCGACCAGGCGCTCCAGCACCTTGCCCTCCCGATAGCGAGGCGACCGTTCGACGATCGGCCAGATCGATTCGAGGACCTCTCGGACCGACTGCTGAAACTCGTTCTCGCCGGGATTCTTGACCGCTACATGATGCAGGAACTGATCGATGGGTGACAGAGAAGTCGATGTGGACACTTCACACCTCCGTGAGGAGAAATAGTGGATGAGTTCGTGCTTGAATGACCCATCCCATCTTCATGAAATACAATCCTAACACTGCGAACGAAAAGCAAGACTCGTACCATCGCGCCAGGGGCAGGTCACCCCAACGATATAGCTCGGTCGAGTCGATGGTGCGAGCAACGGCATGTCCTTGCGTTCCTCCTATCGTCGTACGGAAGGGGTCGGTTTTCAAGCGGAAGTCAACACGCAATGGGGGATATGACCCAGCCTGGTCCGGGCCTGACGGCTCTCGAGGCGCCTGATTTCGTGGATTCCTGAGAAACGGGAACTACTGGCACGTTGCATGCTTGAAGAGAGTGGGGCTCGGAGACGCCTCGTCCAAGTCGTGGATGAGGCGGCCGGGCCCGGCTGAAAATGACAATCGAGTATCTTGGTCGATTCTTATGAGAAGAATAAAAGGAATACTACTGAACCCTCTGGGATTGTCTGGTCTGGGTCTGCTCGTCTCCGGGATCGTGGGGAGCATACTCTTCGGGCTCCCGGAGATTCATGGAACGCCCAACGGCCCCTTCCGCCCCCTGCTGGCCTGGGTGTTGATGCCCGTGGTGGGTTGGCTGGGAGTTTTCCTGATCTTTCTGGGAGCGGTCCGGAAGCAGCGCCGCCGCAACCGGGAAGCCCCCGAGGGGCAACCACCCTATTTCGCGATTCCCCTGTCGGGGTGGCGGTTCGTGAGGGGGCTGGTGGTGGCGATCGTGTTCACCTTTCCCCTGCTGGCCTGGGGCGCCTTCACCGGCTACCACGCTTACGAGCACACGGAGTCCACGCTCTTTTGCGGTTCCACCTGCCACGCGGCGATGAAACCGGAACAGGTGACCCATGCCATTTCTCCCCATGCCAGCGTCTCCTGCGCCCAGTGCCACGTCGGTCGCACCCCGCAGGAGTATGTGGAGGCGAAGCTCTTCGGACTCACCGAGCTGGCTTCGCTGGTGTCCAACCGCTACCCCCGCCCCATCAAGGTCCCCATTCAAGTGATGGTCCCGGTGCGGGCCAGCTGCACGGGCTGTCACTGGGAGCAGCAGTACTGGGGTCGCCTCCACCGCGACTACTCACATTACATCGCAGCCAACGACAACCAGGAGTGGACCCTGAAGATGAACGTCCGAGTGGGTGGCAGCTACCGTTTCGGCGGCGAGGGGGAAGGCATCCACTGGCACATGAAGCTGGGTCCCAAGGTCCTCTACGTGGCCACGGACGAAAAGCTGCAGGTGATTCCCTGGATCAAGATGGTCGAGGAGGATGGAGAAGAAATCGTCTTCCGTTCCCGGGACGATCCCCTACCGGATGAGGAGTTGGCGCAATACCAGGTCCGCGAGATGGATTGTGTCGATTGCCACAACCGGCCGGCCCACCGTTTCCTGGCTCCCATCATCGCGATCGACGACGCCATGCGCCGCGGCCTGATCGATCGGAGCCTGCCCGACGTCAAGGCAGTGGCCTCCCAACTGCTGGCCTCCACCGACTACGAAACGGAGCAGCAGGCTGTGGAGCTGATCGAGGCGGGCTTCAAGGAATATTACGAGACGGAGCACCCGGAGTTGTTCGCTGCCAACGGAGGGTCGATCGAGCGCAGCGCGGCCGGGGTGGTGCGGCTCTACCGTCAGAATTTCTTCCCGGAGATGAAGGCCGACTGGCGCGCCTATCCCGACAACATCGGGCACTTCCTGTCCGATGGCTGCTTCCGATGTCACGATGGGAACCACGTCACGGAGGAGGGTGTGGCGATCTCTGCCGACTGCTCGTTGTGCCACGAAATCGTGATGCAGGGTCCCCCCGGCGAGATCGAAACGAATCCGGAAGGGCTCCCCTTTCGGCACCCCATCGACTTCGGTGTGGCCATCGAGGAGATGGGCAGGTGCACGGAATGTCACAACGGGGCCCTGGACTACTGAGCCGCTGCTCGTGAACGACGCCCCCCCGATGACGAATGCCCGCTGGACCCAAGATTCCCGGCGGCGTCAGCGGAAACCGGGGGCCGGCTGGCAACGCTGGCCGGCCCCTTCAGCTCGAATCCTCCGAGTCGCCCGCGGGGGAAGCAGGAGACCAGCGTCCCGCCTCCCGGAGCGCCCTGCGCAAGAGGTACTCGATCTGGCCGTTCAGGCTGCGGAGTTCGTCATCGGCCCAGCGCTGCAGCGCCGCATGCATC
>JBFKLX010000056.1:0-26957 GCA_041630155.1 Acidobacteriota bacterium | reverse complement strand
TGGCGCATGGAGAGTCGAGCCGGCTGCGCTTCACCGGCATGGAAGTCGTCCGCAGCGACTGGACCGAGTTGGCCAAGCAGGTGCAACGCGAACTCTATAGGCGGCTCTTCGAGGATCAGGACGTTCGCGCTTATCTTGGTGAGATCGTGGGGCAGGTCCGCGGGGGCCAGTCCGACCACCTGCTGGTCTACCGGAAGGCCCTGCGCAAGAAGCTCCCCGAATACACCGCTACCACCCCTCCGCACGTCACGGCGGCTCGAAAACTCTCTCGACCTCCGGGCCGGGTGATTGAATACCTGATGACTGTCCGGGGAGCGGAACCGGCCGAGGAGCGACAGAGCCCCATTGACTACGAGCATTATGTCCAGAGGCAGGTCCGGCCCGTGGCTCAGCCGATCCTGGACTTGCTGGGTCTCGACTTCGCAAAAGTCATCGGCGACGACCGCCAGCTGGAGCTCTTCTGAACGCTCCCGGCCAGGCGCTCCCCGCGAAACTTCCGTTTTCGATTGCGAAACAGATAGAATCGACGGCGGAGGACAGATCATGCGAAGACTTCTGTGGATATTGATCGTGGGGCTGCTGGCGGCGGGTTGTGCGACGGCGGAGCAGACCGCATACGAAGAGGGCGCCGAGGGTGAAGAGGAAGCCGCTGCCGCCGTGGCAAACGAAAAGCGAGGCCAAGCTCAGGCCGAAATCGCCGGAGCCACCATCAGCATCGACTACGGGCGCCCCGCCCTGGAGGGCCGCGATATGCTCTCACGGCTGCCGGACGGAGAGGTCTGGCGCCTGGGAATGGATTCGGCGACCGGTCTGGTCACGAGCGCCAATCTCGTATTCGGCGAGAGCGAGTTGGCAGCCGGCTCCTACACCCTGTTCGCCCGCAAAGTTTCCGCCCAGGAGTGGAAGCTCCTGGTGAATTCCCAGACAGGGATCTGGGGGAACCGACACAACAGCGAGTACGACGTCGCAGAAATCCCCTTGGAAACGTCTGAAGCCGGCGAGAGCGTGGAACGCTTCACCGTGCAGGTCAACTCGACGGGCGAAAACACCGGTGAGCTGGTGTTCGAGTGGGACACCTTGCGGCTGAGAGCCCCGTTCCAGGCGAAGCAGTAGACGGCGCAGCGGTTCCGGCAGGGTACCGGTTCGTGACGGCTGGGGGACCGTTCGAAGTCAGGTCGCGGCTCACTCGGCAGCCGACCAGAACTGCACACTGAAGAAGTCTCGGGAATCCGTCCAGCTGCGCTCGACTCGAAATCCACTGGAACGCGCCAACTGGGAAGCGATCTCCGGCGTGTATTTGTGGCAGTGCTCGGTGTGAATCCGCTCGCCGGGCGCCAATGCGAAACTGTCTTGCCCGATTTGGATCACCTGAGAACCGGTGCTCTGCAAATACATTTCGATCCGCAATCGTTCGGGATTCCAGATGGCCAGGTGCTGGAACTTCCCAGGATCGACTCGGGCCCCCAGTTCTCGGCGCATCCGGTGGAGCAGATTCAGATTGAATCGGGCCGTGACACCAGCCGCATCGTCGTAGGCTGCCTCGATGATCGACGGATCCTTGACCAGGTCGAGGCCGATCAGGAGGCAGCCTCCACCGCCCACCAGCCTCCGGACGCGGCTCAGGAAAGTGTGCGCCTCACTCATCTGGAAGTTTCCCAGGGTGGATCCCGGAAAGTAAGCAGCCGTGCGGGAGGCCGGGTGCTCGAGTTGGGGGAGCTCCAGTCGCTGCCCGTAATCGGCGATGACCGGCCGGACCGGCAGGTCCGGGTACTGCTCCAGTAGTCCCCGGGCCGCCTCGAGGAGCTGTTCACGGGAAATGTCGACGGGAACATAAGCGACTGGGTCGCACAGGGCATCCAGGAGGCGGCGGGTCTTCACGCTGCTGCCGCTGCCGAATTCCACCAGCTGGACGCCGGATCCCAGGCAGGAAGCCATCTCAGGGGCGTGCTGCTGGAGGATTTCGAGTTCGGCACGAGTCAGGTAATACTCCGGCAGCCGGGTGATGCGATCGAAGAGCTGAGCCCCTTGTCTGTCGTAGAAATATTTGCAGGGGATGAACTTGGGGCTCCTGCTCAGGCCCGCCTCGACGTCGGCTTGGAACGAGCTGACTAGCGGTTCCAGGTCCAAAACCGGAATGTCGGGAAGCGACGCCATTCCAATTTCCTCCCGGTTCCTCAATCCATCTTGCCGGCTCGCCTCTCCAACCGGGGCCGCGAGCTCGAGGCATCTCGGTTCACCATAGCGCCCGCCGACTCGACTCCGCAAGTCGGCGAAACCTAGGGTCGGATCCGGCCGGGGTATCCGGCCAGGGAGGAACGCCTCACGCTTCCGGAAATGTCGAGGGTTCGAGCGACGCGGAACTTCTAGGGTTTTCGGTCCGCAGGTGCTGTGTTAAGATGCCAACGCGATGGCTGTTTTGGCGATCGTTGCGGATCCGACCACGATCCCGGGCGCTGACATTGGCGCTGCCGGACCCTGGTTCGCGCGTATTGCCCAGACCCATCATTTGCACCATTCCCATCACGTTCATACTTTCTGAGCTTCACTTCCGGCTGGAGCATAGCTGGCAAGTGGCTCGCCACCGTTCGGCCTGGACCGATCCGGGCCGGTGTTCGGCAAGATGGGAATTCGAGCGAGGAGGAGGCTGTACATGGGTTCGAAGATCGAGGCGCGCTTGCCCCGCGGGATGCGCGACATCCTGCCCGACAAGATGATCCGGCGCCTGTACGTGATCCGGGTGATTCGGGAAGTGTTCGAGGAATTCGGGTTCGAGCCTCTCCAGACTCCCGCGTTGGAGCTGCAGGAGACGCTGCAAGGCAAGTACGGCCCGGACGCCGAGAAGCTGATCTATCATGCCGGGCATCCACGCGGGAAGGAGAAGCTCTCCATGCGTTACGACCTCTCGGTGCCGTTGTGCCGGGTGGTCGCCATGAATCAGAACCTGCTCAAGCCATTCAAGCGCTACCAGATCGCTCCGGTCTGGCGAGCCGACCGCCCGCAGCGGGGCCGTTACCGTGAGTTCTATCAATGCGACGCGGACACGGTAGGCAGTGACAGTGTGCTGGCCGACGCTGAGACCCTCAACGTGATCTACGAGGTGCTGCGCAGGCTGGGTTTCCCGCGGTTCATCACCAACCTCAACAACCGCAAGATCCTCACCGGGATCGGCCAGTTTTGCGGGGTGCCCGATGACCTCTTGGGGGGGATCTATCGGTCCATCGACAAACTGGACCGGATCGGCCTTCCCGGAGTCCAGGAGGAGCTCGAGGCCCACCAGATACCGGCCCAGGTGGTGCGGCGGCTGCTGGAGCTGCTCCAGATCAGCGGCGACAACCAGAGCATCCTGGAAGAACTTCGCCGGGAGCTGAAGGAGTTTCCAGCGGCCCTGGCGGGAATTGGAGAGCTGCGAGAGATACTCTCCTATCTGCAGGCCGTCGGAATTCCGGCTCAGCATTACGCCGTCAAATTTGCGATGGTCCGGGGGCTGGAATACTACACGGGTCCCATCTACGAGACCACCATCGAGGAGCCTCCCATGCCCAGCATCACCGGCGGCGGCCGGTACGACCGGCTGATCGGCATGTTTCAACCGGAGGCTCTACCCGCCACGGGCACCACCATTGGCATCGAGCGGATCATCGACGTCATGGAGGAACTGGGTATGTTTCCGCCTGAGGTCGGCTCCACGGTGAGCCAGGTCCTGGTGACGCTCTTCGACGAGAACAGCATCGCCGAATCGCTGCAGCTGGCCAGCCAATTGCGGAAAGCCGGGATCAACACCGAGCTCTCGCACCAGGCCTCGGGCCTGGGCAATCAGATCCGTTACGCGGACCGCAAAGGGATCCGCTTCGTAGCGATTCTAGGGCCGGACGAAATGGCCGCCGGTACGGTGACGATAAAAAGTCTGGCGGCCCAGGCTCAGAAAACTGTGGCTCGCGCCACTGCCGCCGAGGTCGTGAACACCTGGGAGTGAAGAATGAGCCAGCGCGTTCGTGGGACCAACGACGTTTTGCCGGCGGCGCTGAGGGGCGTCCAGGCGATCGAGGAGGAGCTGCTCGAGAGGTTTGAGTCCTTCGGCTACCAGCCCGTCCCGCCATCGTTCAGGACGCCGGCACGGGCCGTGTCCTGATGCTTGGCTTCATGAACCGGGAGGCAATGGCCGAGACGCAACGGTCCGGGCTGGTCACCTTCTGGAGGCGCACCCGCCAGACCCTCTGGACTAAGGGCGAAACTTCCGGGAATCGGCTGCGTGTCGAGGAGATCCGCCCGGACTGCGACCGGGATGCGTTGCTCGTCGTGGCCCTGCCCGAGGGACCCACCTGCCACACCGGAGCGCTCTCCTGCTTCGGCCGGGATCAGGATCGGGTCGGATTGGAGTTTCTGGGTGTACTGGAACGGCTGATTCAATCCTGGCGGCGGCAGATGCCAGAGGACTCGTACACCGCCCCACTCTTCCGCTCGGGGCTCCCGCACATCTGTCGGAAGCTGGGCGAGGAAACGGTCGAAACCATCGTTTCGGCCATGCAGGACCGCCAGAGCAGCGTGGGGGAGTCGGCCGATCTGCTCTACCACCTGCTGGTCTTCCTGACTCAACGTGAGATCTCACTGCGTGAACTGATGGAGGAGCTCTCGCGCCGCCACCGAGTCTGAGTCCGGCCTGTGCTATACTCCGCTGCCGTGGAGCGACGCCTCAAGCGGTTGCCGGACCGCCTTTACTTCGCCGGGCTGCTTCCTCTGCTCTCCCGCTTTCCCCCGCCTCTGGGCTACCGGATGATTCGCTGGTTGGGCCGGAGAGTGGCGCGCAGTTTTCCCGAGCATCGGCTGCTGCTTTCCGAGAAGCTGCAGACGTACCTGCCAGGGGAGGTCCTGCACGAAACGGCGGCTGAGCAGTTGGCCGACGAACATTATCAGATTCTGGTCTCCGAAGACTTGGACGCCTTCTTCTTCCCGCGCTGGAACCGGGTCAATCTGTCTCGCTTCTTCTCCTTCGACGGCCTGGAGTACTTGGAGGCTCAGCGAACTCAGGGTCGCGGAGCGGTGCTGTTCACGGGGCACGTGGGGGGTGTCTGCGCCGCCCTGGTGGCCCTCGGGGTCTTGGGTTTTCCGGTCACCCACCTGGCTCGCGAATATCCGGAGGATGACAGTTTCCCTTCCGCCTTTTATCGGTACGCCCTGCGCAAGGTGAACTGGATGGAGCAACAGTTGGGGCGGTCGCTGATCTACGCCGGAGCCCCCAAAGACCCGGAAAGCCGTGCTGCCACGGTGATGGCGGCCGCCCAGGCTTTGAGAAAAGGCCAACTCGTCTCGATGGCCATCGACGTTCCGCCATCCCGTGCCGGCCAGGGTGTCGAGGTCGACTTCCTGGGGCGCCGCTGCCGGTTCCCCGTCAACTTCGTGAAACTCGCCCACGACTGCCGGGTTCCGCTCATCCCCTATTTCATTCTTCGGGATCGAACTCGCTGGTGGCGGCAGCAACTGATCGTCCAGGAACCGATTCAGCCCGGCAGGGGTGTCGGCGAGAGCCTGCAAGCGTGTGTGGCGCGCCTGGAGGGCATCGTCGTGGCGCGTCCCGAACATTGGTTCGCTTGGGATTCGGTCGATCACTTCCTGGCGAAATAGCCGAGCACTGCTGGCCTCCGGGCCTGTTCAGTGCGAGGGCTGCCCGCGCTACTTTTCCAGCTCTTGAGTGAGATAGCGCTGCGAAATCTCGAAAGCCACCAGCGACACGATCAGTGACGAGATGATCAGCAGCGCGTTGTCCGAGAAGTGTCCCGTGGCCAGCCTCAGCAGTCCCACCCCCAGGAAGCCGAACACGTGGCAGGCGCGAATCCCCCAGAGCCGCCGCTGAGAATGGTTGGGATACCTCACGAGGCAGAGAATGAAACCGGCCGAGGCCATCGAGAAGAAGAAGAGGGAAGACAATCCATAGAAAGAAATCATGGGCCCGTCCCTGTCGCGGTTACACCTTTCGGAATCGACTCTCCCGTAATCACTGACAACGGACAACCTCGAAAAGTTCCAGGATGCACTCGCAGCCGAGTAGTTGCACTGAACCCTTCGCCGTCCTCCGGTCAGACCCTCGACGAGGCTCCCCAGTCAATCGACCTGATGCTGCCTGAGTTTGACCCCGGCCTCTTTCAGCAGGTTCAGCGAAGTCTCGTTCAAAGGGTAGTCCTGATTGTAAACGACTTCGATGATCCCCGCATTGATGATCATCTTGGTGCACATCAGACAGGGCGCAAAGGTCGTGTACAGGGTGGAGTCGCGCACGCTGACTCCGTGAAAAGCGGCCTGCGTGATGGCGTTCTCTTCGCCATGGGAACACAGGCACTCCTCCAGCCGCGTTCCACTGTCGGCCCAGCTGTTGCAGCGCGGGCAGCCACCTTCGGAACAGTTGCGCGTGCCCCGGGGAGTGCCGTTGTAGCCGGTCGAGACCACCCGCTTGTCGCGAACGATGACCGCCGCCACCTTACGCTTGATGCAGTTGCTGCGCAGTGAGGCCACTTTGGCCAGGCTCATGAAGTAGTCGTCCCAGCTCGGGCGCTGCATCTGCAGCGCCAGGCGCTGGAGAATCTGGGCAACCTTCTCGTGCAGTTCGGGCAGGCCTTCTTCGTTGGGTACCCGGAAATCGGCTACCCCCAGACAGGCGTCCAACTGTTGCCCCTCAGAGTCGGGGCTCGAGGCTTCTCGGTCTTCCAGGGCTTCGAACTCCTCCAGGGTCTTGGGATCGGATTCGCGCTCACGCCGCCGAATCCGCTCGAAGCGAACCTTGGGCTGGGCCTCCACCCAGAGCAGGTAGAAGTGGGGAAACCGTCTGAACACCGCGACTTCGCCCGGGTGGCGAAAGGAGTCCACGACATAGTTGCGGTCCGGCTGGGTGCGCGCCAGAATCTGCTCGGCCAGATAGCCGTCGCCGTGAGCCTTGCGCAGTTCGCGGCCCATCTGCACCAGGTTCTCCCGAGTGATCTCCTGGCCGCGGCTGTCCAGCTCCTCGCGCAGGACGTCGGAGAGGGAATAGTAAAAAAAGCCCTTGCTCTGGAGGTATCCGGCTACCTCTCCCTTGCCAGCCGCATTCTTGCCACTCAAGCCAAGAATCATGAGACAGGTTTATAACACAGCCAGCGGGGCCCGGCTGGAGGAAAGGCTGGGGCCGCTCAGGGTGACCGCGTACCCCGCGGCAAAGCCCAAATCTCGACTCGGATGGCGGCTGGGCGGGCCAGGGGATCGGTTCGCCGGTTGCCGGCGGACTTGCCAAAGCGGCCGCTGAGCCGTAGGTTGGACAACACCGAATCGATCGGATGGAGGTTGGTGATGATGAGGTCGCGACCCTCGAGAACTGGGCGGGCACGCTCAGCTGGTCCTCAGCGGGTTGGCTGGCGCCGGCCGTTGACCGTCGGGCCGTCGGGCCGACGGGACTCGAACCAAGAATCATCGAGGAGCCGAAGACCATGACGCGTCAGAGGGCCGGTTCCATTCTCTCGGGCATCTCCGCGGCGGGCTTCTTGGGCACAGCCCTCCTGCACAGCACCGGTTACGATTCGGTGACGCGGCTGGCGGAGCAGGCGCCGGCGGAGCTGCGTGCGATGGCACCCGCGTTGTGGCTCGTCTTCTCCTTCGATCTCGTGGTGCTGGGTCTCATCGTGGCAGTCTTTGCCATCCGGCCCAGCAGCGTGGGGCGCATCGTCCTGGTCCTTGC
Source organism: Acidobacteriota bacterium (assembly GCA_041630155.1). Classification (GTDB taxonomy): domain Bacteria; phylum Acidobacteriota; class UBA6911; order RPQK01; family JANQFM01; genus JBFGHG01. The sequence continues at coordinate 19,261 of JBFKLX010000056.1, read as the reverse complement.
GGCTTTGTGCCCCTTGAGTGCGGCAGTGTTGCAGCTGCGGTTCTTTGGCTTCATCCCGCCGACGGCGATATTGCTGGCGGTTGGGGGGCTGACACTGATCGCCGCGGCAGTCTTGCCCCGCGCCGCTTCCCACCGACCCGGGGGCAGCCGATGAATTCAAGAGTCTTCCGAATCCGGCCGGTTCTGGCTCTGGGCGCGCTTCTGCTTCCGGCCTTTCCGGCCTGCTCTACGGAGCCGCGCGAACTGACGCTCGAAGAGACCCAACTCCTGCGGCAACTGGAATTCGGCGATCCGGCTGTGATCGCCGCCATTGCCTCGGTCGGCGGCCCGGTCGAGCGCTTGTTCGGACTCGCCGACGACGGATCCGCCGCTCCCGCGGCCGGGGTAACCGTTGAAATCCACCAGGACCGGGTGGAAACCGCTCTGGGCAGGCTGCGCCAAGAGCTGTCGCCGCTCGGTTTCGGTGTCTACCACGCCGAGCAGCACTTCGGTTTCCAGCCCGACCGCCTTGCCGTCGTCAAGGGGACCGACCCCTATGAGTTCTTGAGTCTGGTTCGGGTCGATGGCATCAATCATGGCCTGGAACACGAGGCGGTGCTAGCCCGGCTCCGGGCATGGGACCAACGCTTCGGGCTCGACTACAGGGGAGCGGGCCTGGATTGGGTGCGCGCCACTTTCAAGACCACGCCTCCCGACCTGGATGCCTTTGCCCGGGAGGTCTACGCCTTCTGCCCGGACGTCGTCGATCAGGGCACCGAGACCGTGGAGGCGCTGGCCGCAGAGATGCGGCGCTCCGGGACCCTCTACTGTTGGTGGGATTGAGGGGGCCGTCCAGCAAGCGCCATAACGACGACTAGATTCGTTTTGGGTCTGTAGGGGTCTGGGGGGCTGTGATGGTGACTCTTTCCAGTCTCTTTCCTAATCGCATCCTGCGCTTCGGGAACCCCTTTTTTGCTATAGTGTCGCGATGGGCTTCAAAGGTGTTGATTTCCTCCAGCTGGACGACCTCCTGACGGACGAAGAGAAGCTCGTTCGCGACACCGTCCGTTCCTTCGTAGACGACAACGTCATCCCGATCATCGAAGACCATTACATGGCCGGGACCTTTCCCGACGATTTGATCCAACCAATGGGCGAGCTGGGCTTCCTGGGCGCCAACCTGGACGGCTATGGCTGTGCCGGCTTGAACAACGTCGCCTACGGCTTGATCATGCAGGAACTCGAGCGCGGAGACAGCGGCCTGCGCAGTTTCGTATCGGTGCAAGGGGCGCTGGTCATGTACCCGATCCACGCCTTCGGAAGCGACGAACAGAAGCAGAAATGGCTGCCGCGGCTGCAGTCGGGTGATGCCATCGGCTGCTTCGGGCTGACCGAGCCGGATTCGGGTTCCAACCCGGGGGCCATGCGCACGCGCGCTCGCCGCGACGGCGACGGCTATGTCCTGCACGGCGCCAAGGCCTGGATCACCAACGGCTCAAATGCTGACGTGGCGGTGGTGTGGGCCAGGTGCGAGGACGAGAAGATCCGCGGATTCCTGGTCGAGAAGGGGACCGAAGGATTCAGTGCCAAGGACTACCACAACAAGCATTCCTTGCGCGCCTCGATCACTTCGGAGCTGATTCTGGACGACTGCCGCGTTCCGGCCTGCCACCTGCTGCCCAAGACCGAGGGTTTGAAGAATGCCCTGATGTGTCTCACTCAGGCCCGTTACGGCATCGCCTGGGGGGCCGTGGGCAGCGCCATGGCGAGCTACGACTCCGCTCTGCGCTGGGCCCTGGAGCGAAAGCAGTTCGCCGACCGGCCGATTGCCTCGCACCAACTGGTGCAGGCCAAACTGGCGCACATGCTGACGGAAATCACCAAGGCCCAGTTGCTGGCCTGGCGCCTGGGCAGGCTCAAGGACGAAGGCAGAGCGAGTTTCGCCCAGGTGTCGATGGGCAAGCGCAACAACGTGAGCATCGCCCTGGAGATTGCCCGGACGGCGCGGGACATGTTGGGCGCTAACGGCATCCTGGCCGATTATCCGGTCTTCCGCCACATGGCGAACCTCGAGTCGGTCTACACCTACGAAGGCACGCACGACATCCACACCCTGATCCTGGGCCAGACGATCACGGGCATTCCGGCTTACGAGTGAGGGAGAGCCGCGGCTTGGTGCGGGTCGGGACTCAGGTCTGACCGGCAGAATCACCGACAGAAATGCTCGTGTCACGAGCCCCAAGCCCCCCGCCCCAAGCCTCCCTGTTACTCATACCGCAGCGCCTCGATCGGCGAGACGTGTGCGGCCTGGCGGGCCGGATAGATGCCGAACAGCAGTCCGATGCTCATCGAGACCCCGACCCCCAGCAGGACGGACAGAGGCCGGATTATGGTGGGCCAGCCCGAATAGCTGGCCACGAGGTGGGAGATGGCAAAGCCCAGCGCGATTCCCATCAAGGCCCCGCTGACGCTGATGGCCAGGGCCTCCAAGAGGAACTGGCGGCTGATGTCGCGCCTCCGGGCGCCCAGGGCCCGGCGCAGCCCGATCTCACTGGTGCGCTCCAGGACCGAAGCCAGCATGATGTTCATGATGCCGATGCCCCCGACCAGCAGCGAGATCGAGGCGATCGCACCCATGACGATGTTGAAGATGCGCTGGGCCTGGCGGCTCTGTTGGAGCAACTGTTGGGGAACCACCAGGGCGAAGTCGTCGATTTCCCGATGCATGCTCGCCACCAGCGACGAAGCCAGCGAGGCCTGCCGGGCGATGTCGGCGCCGGGAGGCAGTTGGATCACGATCTCGTCCAGTTCGTCCTCGACCGGGTCGACTTCGAATTTGGTGAGCAGGGTCGACAGCGGGATGTAGATATCGTTGTTGGGGTTCTCGATCTTCACACCCTCGAACTCTCCCTCCTGGATCACCTGATCGGCCAGCAGTCCGATCACCGTGAACCAGTTGTGGTTGATCTTGAGGGACTGCCCGAGTGGGCTCGCCAGGCCGAAGAGCTTGCGGCTGGCCGCGGTCCCCAGCAGGCAGTACTGATGGGCGTTGAGTTCGTCAGCGGGCAGAAAGAAGCTCCCTTCCACGAGGTCCAGGCTGGCGACTCGGGGATAGAGGGCTCCTACTCCAAACACCCGTGAGTCGCTGCGGCCGAAAGCCGACGCGACCTGATAGGTCTGCAGCATTCGCTTTCCCACCACCAGTGAACCTTCGGGCAGGGCCTTTTTCAAGGCCTGGACGTCATTCCGGGAGAGTCCGGGCGAGTCTTGTCGCACCGCCTTCAACTCGGTCTCATCGAACTCCTTGGCGCGGACTACGATGTTGCGCAGGCCCAGCTGTTCGATCAAAGTCAGGGTCTCTTCTTCCGCCCCCGCTCCGATCGAGAGCATGGCCAGCACGGCGGCGACGCCGAAGATCATGCCCAGCATGGTGAGGGCGGTTCGGAGTTTGTGGCGGGTCAGGTTGTCGGTCGCGATCCTGAGCAATTCGAAGAGCATCGCTTGAGGGATCAGAAACGCGCCCGCCCTCCGGTGGGGCCGGCGGGAGTGCTGAAGTCGGGCAAATGCAGTTTCTGTTTCACGAACGGATGGCGCAGGCAAACCTCCTCTCCGGGATTCACTCCGGAGACCACGTAAAAGCCATGGTCGGCGTCTCGAATCTGGATTTGGCGCTCCACGAATTCCCCTCCTTTGGATACGAACACCTGGAAGGCATCGCCGTTCTTGAAGACAGCGCTGCGGGGCACGACCAGCGCCGACAGGTACTCGTTCACCACGATTTCGCCGATCAGGTACATGCCCGGTTTCAGAATCGGAAGCAACTGCGGGGGGATTTCCACGGTGACCTTGCAGACGAAGTAGCGGCGGGGGTCGTTTCGGTTCAATTGATCGGCCACCTGGGCCACCTCGGTGACGATTCCACGGAACGTACGCTCCGGCGCGGCCATGAGTCGAACGTTGGTCGGTTTACCCACCCCGACCCCGGCGACTTCCGTCTCGACCACATTCAACTCCCCCTGCAGGCGATTCTGGGTCGCGATCTCCATGAGCGGCTGTTCGGGCCAGATTTCGGCCCCGACTTCCAGCGCCCTCCAGGAACGCTTGAACAGGACCACCCCATCCACCGGGGCTCGCACTTCGAGTGCGGAGAGGACGTCACGGGCCCGGCTCATCTCGGACTCGGCCGTTTCGCGCTCGATGGTGAGGATCTGCGCGTCTGCCCGGGCCAGCGTTTCATGCAGCCGTTCCTGTCCTGCCAGGTGCTGCAGGCGGGATTGCGCCAGGTCGGCACTGAGGATGGACTCCTCGATCTCCCATTGGGAAAAGATCGACTCGTCCTGCCGGATCTGGTTCTGGGCAAAACCGAACTCCAACTGGGCGGCTTGGCGGTCTCTCTCCATTCGGCCCATCGTCCCTTTGCGGTCTGCCTCAGTCTTGCCCAAACGGTAGGTCAGGGAGGTGACTTCGGTCTGATGTTTTTCCAGGGCCAGCTGGGCGTCGGTGTTGTCGAACCGCACCAGCAGATCGCCCTTCTGGACGGCTTTTCCCTCTTCGATGAGCCAGGCAATTTTCAGACTGGCCCTGCCTTTGGGGCTGTTGACGGCGGTCGTGATCAGGCCGGTGAGCCGGCCCTGGGCGTTGACCTTCACCTGGTAGGGTTGCTCGGTCAGCCTCAGCAGGGGGAGGGGCTCTTCAGCGGAGGGCCAGAGGCTTTCGGAGACCCACTTGGTGAGCGAGTCGTTGTACCGAAACCCGGCCATCAGGGTAGGTGCCAGCACGAGCACGAGAGCAATCTTGATCTTCATGGCAAATCAATTCCGCAGGCGGGTGGGAGGGTGTTCAAGGATTCGGTCGCCCTCCACCAGCCCGGCCTCGACGATTCCCACGACCCCATTGTTCCGCCCCAGCCGAATCGGGGTCTTCACCGCTCTCCGGTCGCGTTGCAGCCAAACGAACACGTCGTCGCCCTCGGTTCGAACCATGGTGAGCGGCACGGTCACCACCTGCTCGAACCGGTCGACGGCGACCCGCAAGCGCGCGACCATTCCCGGCCGCATGCGGGCCGAATCGGCTCGTTCCAGTTCCACCTCGACCTCCACGACCTTGACGGGTCGGTCCCAGGAAGCCTGGGTGAAGATCTGCGAGATCTTGGCGATGTGGCCGCTGAAGCTCTCATCGGGCAGCGCATCGATGCTGAGCTGGACCTTCTGCCCCAGCCGAATCTTACCGGCGTCCAGTTCACTGACCTGGCCGACCACGTGCAGGCTTTCCAAATCGGGGAGGTAGAGGACCCGTTCGGCAAGCATCACGTCGCCTCCCACCTGCTTCTTTTCGTTGGCCCAATTCTTGGCGTAGATTGCGATTCCATCCCGGGGGGCTCGCAGTTGCAGCCGGCGCAGCACCTCCTCAGCCGAGGCCGCCAGGCGGCGGTGCAGCTCTTCTCGATCCCTGAGAAGCTCCAGTTCGAGCTCGACTCCCTGGCGGGTCGATTTCAGTTTGGCGTCCAGAACCTCGACCTTCCGGCGGGCGAATTGAGCCTCGTTCTCCGCTTCCAGGATCTTCAGGCTGGATTCGAACTGGCGCGCGTGCAGCAGTTTGTTGGATGCCTTATCGGAGGCGACACTCGCTTCTTCCAGCTGCAGTTCCAGAGCGTCCAGCTTCAGGTCCAGCGAGGCACGTGTCTTTTCGAGCTGCTGGCGAATCTTTTCGAGGCTGGCGCGTTCTTCGATCAGAGTGGCGTGAACCTCGGGGGCATCCAGTTCGGCCACCACTTCACCGCCTTTCACGCTCTTTCCCTCTGGCACCATCCGTTTAATTTTGAACGACCAAACGTTGGGCACGACCGGGGGAGTGATGTCGGTCGAGCGCGCTGCTTCCAGAGTCCCGCTGCCGGACACCGTGAAGAGCAGGTCCTCAGCGGTGACGGTGTGCCATTGGGGGGCGCGACCCCTGCGGGGATTGGCCGCCTCGGGCTCGTCCAGGACCATGCCGGTGGTCAGATCGGCCTTGACCAGGGCCTGATCATGGTTGCAGTCGAGTACCTCGACCTGGACCGGCGCCGCCGCGCCGCGGGGCAAGACGAAAGTTCGGTTCTCGTCATCCAGGAACACTTTGGAGCGGGGGACGATCAATCCGTGACCCGCTGTGACCGGGATTTCCACACGGGCGGACATGCCCGGCTTCATCACCGACAGGTCCTTTTCCAGCAGCAGGACTTCCACGGTGAAGCGACGGGTTTGGTGTCGGCTGAACCCGGCTCTCGGAGTCGTGGCCGCCTCCGGAATGCGCAAGACCCGGGCCGAAAAGGTGCGGTCGGGGATGGCGTCCAGTACCACTGTAGCCGGCTGGCCCACACGCACCCCTGCAAACTCGGCGTCATACACCGACACGATGATCTGCAAGTTTTCCATGCTCGGAATGCGCAACACCGGCGTGCCCTTGAAGACGTTGTCGCCCACCTGAATCTTGCGCCCTTCGTTGCTCCAGGCATAGAGCGGCAGGCCTGGTGCTGTGGCATGAATCGACATCTTCTCCAGGTCGCCGATGATCTGCCGGAGTTCCAGTTCCGCCTTTTGCAGGTTCAAACGCTCGACCTGGAGCTCGGCGCGGCCGGCCTCGGCCAAGCTGTCGATCTGCTGCCGAGCCTTGTCGACCTCGATCTGGGCCCGTGAAAATTCGTACTGATAGCGCTCGGCGTCGGCCCGCGCGATCAACTGGGGATCCAGGTCGGCGTACAACCGGGCGTTACGGAGCCTCTTTTCCGCCTCAGCCAGTTGCAGCAGGAGGTCCAGCTTGCGACTCTCCAGCTCGGTTTCTTTGCGAGCCAGCGACTGGCGAGCATCTTCCCGCTCCTTCTCCGTCTCCAGCTTTCGGTATTCCATCGAAGTCCGGTCGAAGTCGACCAGCAGGTCACCGGGCCTGACGGGTTCGCCTTCGGGGGTCAGGTAGGAGACCGGGTAAATCCAGAGCCTGGAGATATTGGGAGTGTTGACGAGGCGCTCCTCCACCGCTTGCAGCTCACCCGAGAAGAGCAGGCTCTTGACCAGCCCTCCCTGCTCCACCACGCCGGACGCAGCCTCATCGTTGGCGGCCAGAGCAGTGCTCGACAGGAGCAGCAGAAACAGGGGTCCAACTCTCATTTTTGACTCACGGCGGGGCAGGGTCTGCCCAAGACGGCAGCGGCCTCCGGCTCGGTTCGAGACTTGCGGATCTTCCCTGCAATCGACCGGCCGCAGACGAGCCGTTGAACACGTATATCTCGCTTCGCCAACCTACGTATATAGCACTGTAGACGATTTCCCTTTAGAATAGAAGGGTCAGACAACGCGCAACTTCGCAGATACAGAAACGACAGATTGGAGGTTTCAACGCATGCGATATCCAGACGAATGGGTCCGGCCGGGACGGGAAGAGCTTCTACAGCTCGGGTTCTCCGAGTTGAAGAAGCCCGAGGAGGTCGATGCCCATCTCACAGAAAAGGAAGGGACGACGCTGCTCGTGGTCAATTCGATATGCGGCTGCGCCGCCGGTAAGGCCCGACCGGGAATCGCCGATGCGCTGGCCAAATCGCCCAAACCGGACCATCTGGTGACGGTGTTCGCGGGTTATGATCTGGAGGCCACGGCCCGGGCGCGGGACTATCTGAAACCTTTCCCACCGTCCTCTCCCAGCATGGCGCTGCTGCGCGAAGGCAAGTTGGTCTTCATGCTGGAGCGCCACCAGATCGAGAATCGGGAAGCGCTGCAGATTTCCGCTGATTTGCAGGCTGCTCTCCGCGAGTACTGCGGAGCGGGCCAGCAAGCCTGAATCGAGACAAACGGGAGGCGCGGCCGGCCAAGGCGCCCCGCGCCTCTTTCATTCTTGTCTCTTATCGAGGTCGGGAGTGTTGCCCATGGAGGATTCCTCTGGTTCCCCGCGTTTCCAGCCCTCTACGGCGCCGAACCGCTTCGGCGTGATTCCAACTCCGGTACGCCTGAACGCTCATCCGGATTATTCGGGGCGGGGTGTCACCATCGCCTTTCTGGACTCCGGCTTCTACCGGCACCCGGACCTGAGCGAACCGGAAGACCGCATTCTGGCTTTCGAAGACGTCTCCCGGCGGCGTTCCACCCTGACCGCCTGGGGCCAACCGCGCCCCTGGGACTGGCACGGAACTCAGACCTCCGTCACAGCGGCTGGGAACGGTTTCCTGTCGGGCGGTCTGTACCGAAGCATCGCGCCTGATGCCCGGGTCGTCCTGGTCAAAGTGGGATCCGAGGGCCGCATCAGCGACGAGCACATCGCCCGGGGACTGGAGTGGGTCCTCGAGAATCGCGAACGCTACGACATTCGCATCGTCAACGCCTCGCTGGGAGGGGACGAAGAGCTGCCGGTGGCGGAGAGCCTGGCCGATCAAGCCGCCGAAGAAGCGATCCGGCAGGGCATCGTGGTGGTGGCGGCAGCGGGAAACTCCGGCTGCACGGCCCAGCACCAGACCAAGCCTCCCGGCAATTCGCCGACGGTGATCACGGTGGGTGGTTTCGATGACGGCAACATCCTGGACAATGCCGAACCCGGTACCTATTGTTCCAGCTTTGGCATCACGCCCGACGGAGTCGTCAAGCCGGAAATCATCGCACCGGCCATCTGGATCGCGGCTCCCATACTGCCCGACACCCCTCAGTTCGAAAAAGCCGCTGCTTTCAACCAACTGGCAGCAGAGCCCGATTGGGCGCTGGCCGCATTGGCTGCCGGCTCCCACGGCCAGCTTCCCGAATCCACACAAACGGCCTGGCGCACGGCCGGTCTGGACGGGAAGCTGGCCAGTGCCCCGCCCGGCGACATCCGGGCCGCCATCGAAGAAGTCATCCGGTCCGAGAAAATCATTGGGGCGTACTATCAGCACGTCGACGGCACCTCTTTCGCAGCCCCGGTCGTCGCATCGATCGTGGCCCAGATGCTGCAAGCCAGACCGGACCTGACGCCGCGAGCCGTCAAGCACCTGCTCATCGCTTCGGCCAAGCGCATCGGAGACGCGCCGCTGCTGTGGCAGGGCTACGGGGTGGTCGGAGCGCGCGCGGCCGTCGAGCTGGCCGTCGATTTCAAGTCGGTCCCGGAAGAGCGTTACTTCTCACCCCCACGCATACGCGGTGACCGCCTGATTTTCTACTACCAGGACGACCAGGCCTCCGAGGTGTCGCTGGCCGGCGACTTCAACGGCTGGAATCCCCAGTCACTCCCCATGAAGAAGAACCAGAACGGCGTATGGCGGGTCGAACTGAAACGATTGCCGCCCGGACGTTATGGCTACAAGTTTCTGGTGGACGGCAACCGCTGGGTCGAAGACCCCAGCAATGGACTCAAGGAGCCCGACCATCATGGCGGGCTCAATGCCGTGCTGGAGCTCGAAGGGGAAATGGGGAGCGCTGACGACACTCCCTGACGCGTCGTCGGAACGGCTTTTCACACGAGAAGCCCGCGTCAGTTCCTCTGTTTCTCCAACCACTCCGCCCACGCACTCAGCTGCCGGCGTGTGGGCTCGTGACCCGCCGAGCCTGGATAGCGGCGGCCCTCGAGCGCCGACTCGGGTCGCAGCGCCCGGAAGGCGGCTTCTCCCGCCTCGGGAATCAGTTCCCGCATCTGCTCGGGAGTCAACTCGGCCAGGCCGTGGCCCTGTTCCAGGCAGTGGGCCACCAGCCGGCCCACCTTCTCGTGGGCGGTGCGAAAGGGCACGCCTTGGCGGACCAGATGCTCGGCCAGGTCGGTGGCCTGCATGAATCCGCGGCCGACCGCCTCCCGGCAGCGATCCTCCCGCACCTGAAAACGGCCCAGCAGCAGGGGCAGGATTTCCAGGGTGGTCGAGACCAGGTCTGCGGCTCCGAAGAGATGCTCCTTGTCCTGTTGCAGATCCCGGTGGTAGGAACTGGGCAATCCCTTCAGGAGAGTCGCCAGCGCCTGCGTGTGACCCAGGACCGAAGCCGCCTTCCCGCGGGCCAGCTCCAGCAGGTCCGGGTTCTTCTTCTGAGGCATCATGCTGCTGCCGGTACAAAGGGCGTCGGGCAGCTCGATCCAGCCGACTGGAGTGCTGTTGAAGTAGATGAAGTCCTCGGCCAGCCGGCTCACGTGAATCATCAGCTGGCTCGCGATTTGGAGCAACTCCAGAATGAAGTCGCGGTCCCCCACCACGTCATAGCTGTTTGCGAAGCTGCTGTCGAAACCCAGAGCTGCCGCGGTCTGCAGCGGGTCCAGCGGAAGCGTGCTCCCGGCCAGGGCGCCGGCCCCCAGCGGCGACACCGAGTGTAGCTTCCGGTAATGAGCCAGGCGTTGGTAGTCGCGGCGAAACATCTCGCAGAGTGCCAGCAGGTAGTGCGCCCAGGAGATCGGCTGGGCCGCCTGCAGGTGGGTCCAGGCCGGGAGCAGGGACTCCTGAAGCGGAGCGGCCCGCCCCACGGTCACCGAGATGATCTTCAGTAGTCCCTGTCGCCACTGTTGAGCCGTGTCCAGGCAGAACATCTTGACATCGACCAGGACCTGGTCGTTGCGGCTCCTGCCGGTGTGGACCTTTCGCCCGGCGTCCCCGACCAGCTCGTGCAGCCGGCTTTCGATGTTCATGTGGATGTCGTCCAGCTCGGGACGAAACTGGAACGTTCCTTCTTCGATTTCAGAGCCGATCCGGTCGAGCGCCTCGAGTATCTGTTGCTCGTCGTCGCTGCCGATCAGGCCCTGGCGGGCCAGCATCCGGACGTGTGCCCGAGTCCCCTCGAGATCGTAGCGTGCCAGACGGCGGTCCAGATGCAGCGAGCTGCTGTATCGCTCCACGGATTGGTCGGGAGGGTCACGAAATCGCCCCCCCCAGAGGGGCTCGGCTCTTTCGGGTGGCTTCGTCATGGTTCCAAGGACCTCGTCGGCCTTCAGTCTCGCCCGCCGCGGACCGGGACTGCTTCAGTCTTGACCGCCGGTTGGCCCTGGCGGGCCTTGGCCAGGGAAGCAACCCGCAGACGCAACCCCTGCAGCCGGATGAAGCCCTCGGCGTCAGCCTGACTGTAGACCCGGTCGGCTTCGAAGGTTGCGTACTCCGGGTCGTACAAGGAAGTCTCGGCGCGGCGCCCGGACACGCTGCACTGGCCCTTGTACAGCTGCAGCCGGACCTCTCCGTTGACATGCTCCTGGGTGCGTTCCACGGCGCTCAGCCACAACTGGGTCTCGGGCGAGAACCAGAAGCCGTAGTAGATCTTCTCGGCCAGTCGGGGCGCCAACTCGTCCTTCCAGTGCTGGATTTCGCGGTCCAGGGCAATCGACTCCAGTGCGCGGTGGGCCTTGTGCAGAACGGTGGCCCCCGGCGTTTCGTAGACCCCTCTCGATTTCATGCCCACGAAGCGGTTTTCCACCAGATCGACCCGGCCCACGCCGTGGCGGCCGGCCCGCCGGTTGAGCTGCTCGAAGAGTGCCAGCGGGTCGAGCCGTTCCCCGTCCAGGGCAACCGGGCGGCCGCGCTGGAAGGCGATCACCAGATCTTCGGGCTGGTCGGGCGCCTCCAGGGGAGAAGTGGTCCTGATGAAAATGTCCTCTGGAGGAGCCTGCCAGGGGTCTTCGAGGATTCCTCCCTCGAACGAGGTGTGCATGACGTTCTGGTCGATGCTGTAAGGCTTTTCCGCAGTCGAGGTGACGGGGATCCCGTGTTGCTCCGAGTAGGTAATCAAATCGGCTCGCCCCCGGAAGTCCCAGGTCCGCCAGGGTGCCAGGATCCTCAATTGGGGCGCCAGCGCCTGGTAGGTCAGCTCGAAGCGGACTTGATCGTTGCCCTTTCCAGTCGCTCCGTGGGCCACACAGTCCGCCCCCCAATCCAGAGCCACATGGACCTGCTCGCGGGCGATCACCGGCCGGGCCAGTGAAGTGCCCAGCAGGTACTCCCCTTCGTAGACGGCGTGGGCCTGAAGCGCCGGGAATATGAATTGCTCGATGAACTCCTGCCGCAAATCCGAAACCACGACCCGGTCCGCTCCGGTCTGGAGGGCTTTTCGCCGGGCTGCTTCGAGGTCCTCCTGCTGGCCCACGTCGGCGATGAAGGCCAGTACCTGGCAGTCGTAGCGGGCCTTGAGCCAATGCAGCATGGCCGACGTGTCCAAGCCGCCCGAATAAGCCAAAGCGATTTTCTTCAGGTTTGTCCGATCTGTTCCCATAATCGTTCTCTCACCTTGCCAGCGTCCTCGCCTTCGGACACGACCGCCAGGACCGTGTCCTCCCCTGCCACCGTCCCCAGAATCTCGGGCAACTCCAGGGCATCGATTCGATACGCCAAAGGGGCCGCCATCCCCGGTTCGGTTCGCATCACCAACAGATTGCCGCTGACGTCACACCGAAACGGCCCCGCCGGTTCGGGAACCAGCAACTGCAGGTAACGCAGGATCCCGCTCCTGTCGACAGCCTTCACCACCTTCAGCTCACGCAAATCTCTCGACAAGGTCGCCTGAGTCGCCTCCAGCCCAGCCTGGCGCAGCAGGCGGCGCAGTTGCTCCTGCCGAACCACCTGGTTTCGGCGGATCAACTGGAGGATGGTGGCTTGCCTGGACTGCTTCACATTTTGCATTTTGCTGCATGAGTATACAAAAGCATTTCGCCGGACTCAACCCCCGATTCAGAGGAAAAAGCTCTCGAGGGCGAAGTGCTAATTCTCACCATACCTAAGAAAACATTAAAGTGGCGAATTGGGCGTCCAACCACGGGGGATTCCGGGAAGGCACTTGACAAGCTGAACCGATGGTGTATATTTATGCGTTCTAGTTTCGTGGCGAAGGCTCAAAAGGATGGATTCCCATGCGACGCGTGAAACTCGACAAGATTGGCTCGGCTGCCCGGCCCGCGGGCGTTCAAGCGGAGGTCTACGTTTCGGGCGAGATGGTGGCCCGGGAGGGTTACGTGATCGCCGCCCGGGTCTTGAACGACAAAGCGGTCTACAACCAGTTGGAGAACCCCCACGGTCGGATGACGCGAGTGAAGAAGGGCGATCTGATTGCCGGTGTCCTGGGGCACCGCAGGGCGTTGCACGGTTATGCCGGCGACGTCCCCGAGAGCCTGCGGGTGGGAGATCGGCTGCAGATCCTCAATCTGGGCGGGGTGGTGGGCCGTTGCACCTCGCACAATCCGGACGTGGGGCGGCCGTTCGACGTCGAGGTGCTAGGTGCGGTCCTGCACTTCCCGCACCTGGGAAAACGGGTTGGAGAACCCGCCCACATCGGTTTGCAGGCGATTGCGGCCGAGGATCCGGGGGCGGCGTTTCCTCCAATCGTCGCGGTCGTCGGGACTTGTATGAACTCGGGCAAGACGGCGGCTGCCTGTGAGGTCATTCACGGCCTGGGAAATCACAGCATTCGGGTCGCGGGGGCCAAGGTGACGGGCGTGTCGCTGTTGCGGGACACGCTCAACATGAGTGACTACGGGGCCATCGAGGCGCTCTCCTTTTCCGATGCCGGCATCGTGTCCACCCGAGAAGAGTCGGCGCCGGGCGGGGCTCGCAAGGTGCTCTCGCACCTGAGCCGCCTGGAGCCGGACGTGATCGTGGTGGAGTTTGGAGACGGCGTCTTTGGAGACTACGGAGTACAAGCCGTCCTGGCCGATGCAAAGATCCAAGGGGCGATCCGGGCGGTCTTGCTCTGCGCCAACGATCCGGCCGGGGCCTGGGGAGCCGTCGCCTACCTGAAATCGGAACTGGACCTGGCTGTCACCGTCGTCAGTGGCCGTGTGACGGACAACGAAGTGGGCAGCTCGTTCATCCGTCGGCAGCTGCAGCTGCCGGCCGCCAATGCGCTGAGCGCCCCTCAGGAGTTGACTCGCTTCGTGCACGAAGGATTGGTGGCTCATGGCCGGACCTGAGTCTCGAGCCGTGGTCTGGGGCGCGGGCGGCTTCGTGGGGGCGGAGTTGCTGCGCTTGATTCTGGGCCATCCCGGCCTGCAGCTGGCCGCCGCGCTCTCCGACACTCACGCCGGGCGCCCGGTGGGTGAGGTGCTCCCCCAGCTGGCGAGCTCGACTCGCCTCTCTTTCGAATCGGAGAGGAACTGGGACTGGCGCCGGCACGAAGAGGGCAGCTGGACGCTCTTTGCCTGCCTGCCCCACGGCACCACTCTGCGCGCTCTGCCTCCGGTGTTGCAGCTGCTGCAACAGTCGGATACGACCGTCATCGATCTCTCGGGGGATTTCCGCTTGCAGGACGCCGCCGTCTATGCCCGCTATTACGGGGAAGAGCATGCCTCGGTCGAGTGGCTGCCCCACTTCGTCTACGGTCTCCCCGAATTGAATTGGGAGAGAATCCGGGTCAGCCGGAGGATCTCCAACCCGGGCTGCTTCGCAACGGGTGCGCAGTTGGCGGTCCTGCCCCTGGCCGCCGCGGGTCTGCCGGTCGAGTTTCTGGCATTGGACGGAAAGACGGGCTCGTCGGGCGCCGGTGTTCAACCCCGCCCCACCACTCATCACCCGCTCCGCTCCGGAAACTTCCGGGCCTACAAAGTGGGGCGGCACCAGCATCTGCCGGAGATTCGCGCCGGCTGGGTGGCAGCCGGAGGTCGCGAGGACCTGGAAATCTCCTTCGTGCCCCAGATGGCCCCGATGGTTCGCGGGATCTTCACGACGGCCCACGTCAAGCTCGCTGAGCCGGTTCCGCAGAGCGAGATCCGGCAGATTTACCAGGACTACTACGCGCAGGCCCCCATGGTGCGGCTCCTGGACGACTCTCCGGCACTGTTCGAGGTGCGGGGGAGCAACCGATGCGACCTGTCGGTACACGTCGAAGGCCGTTGTCTGGTGGTGTGCACGGCCATTGACAATCTGCTGAAGGGAGCGGCTGGACAGGCCATTCAAAACGCCAACCTGACTCAGGGCTGGGAAGAGGCGATGGGCTTGACCGCGCCGGCTCCCTGGCCATGAGGCGCCTGAGAGAGGGAGAGCCAATGCCTGATCGTGCTGCCCGAGACAGTGCAACTCCGGAACGGCGTGCTCCAGCAATCGACCACTTCGAGCTGGAGGATCGCTACCAGATCCGATCTTACGCGAAGTGGCCCTTCACGTTGGTCCGTGGAGCTGCCTGCCGGGTCTGGGACGACCAGGGGCGCGAGTACCTGGACCTGTACGGCGGGCATTGCGTGGCTTTGATCGGGCACTGCCATCCTCACTGGGTCTCCGCGGTGTCCAGCCAGGCGGCTCGGCTGGGTTTCTATTCCAACGTCGCCGCCAATGACGTGCGGGCCCGTTACCAGGAAAAGCTGGTGGGCTTCCTCGACAATCACCTGACCCGTGTCTTTCTATGCAACTCTGGCGCAGAAGCCAACGAAACGGCTATCAAGATGGCAGTCAAAGCGACCGGGCGCAGTCGGGTTCTGTGCCTCGAGGGAGGTTTCCACGGGCGAACGGCCGGGGCTCTGGCCGTGACCAGCCTGGGTCCGTACCGGAGCCAGTTCCCAAGTCTCGTCCAGGTGGCCGAGACGGTCGCTTTTGGTGACCTGGAGGCGTTGCGATCCGCACTCACCTCGGAAGTCGCGGCCGTCATCCTGGAACCCGTCCAGAGCATGCAAGGCGTCCGCATGGCGCCTCCCGACTACTATCCGGCCCTGATCGAGATTTGCCATGGAAATGGCACGCTCGTGATCTTCGACGAAGTGCAGACCGCTCTGGGCCGGCTGGGGGCGCCGCTGGCCGTGCATGCGTTGGAGGCGGCGGCCGATCTGGTCACCACCGCCAAGGGAATCGGCAACGGTTTTCCGATGGCCGCCGTGCTGGCCGGTGAAACGGTTTCGAGCAACCTGCGGGTGGGAGAGCTGGGGACGACCTTCGGGGGCGGGCCTCTGGCCTGTGCTGCAGGACTGGCGGTTCTGGAAGTAGTAGAGGAAGAGGGCCTTCTGGCCCACGCGCTGCAGATGGAGCAGGTGGCCCGAGAGCTGCTGGTGAGTGGCCCGATCCGGGCGGTTCGGGGAAAGGGGCTGCTGTTGGGGCTGGAGACACGGGCTCCGGCTCGTGAAGTCTGCCAGTTCCTGCAGCAGCAAGGCATACTGACCGGGACCTCGGCTGACCCGCGGGTGCTGCGCCTCATGCCGCCGCTGATCGTCCAGGAGCAGGACCTCGAGATGCTGGCGCAGACTCTGGCGGAGTTTCCGGAATCTTGAAGGGGCAGGGATGAGTGGTCGGGATTTTCTGAGCACGGGCGACTGGACGATTCCAGAGTTTCACGATTTCCTGGACGAGGCAGCCGGCATGAAGCGCGGCCAGGCCACCGGCCGCCTGGAGGGCAGGACGCTGGGTCTGGTCTTCTTCGACCCCAGCCTCCGCACCCGCGTCTCCTTCGAGGTGGGGATGCAGCAGCTGGGGGGGCACGTGGTCAACCTCGACGTGGGCCAGGGAGTCTGGCAGATCGAGACGCGCGAGGGTGTCGTCATGGACGGGGCTTGCTCCGAGCACCTCCGCGAGGCGGCTGGAGTCCTCTCCCGTTACGTCGACCTGCTGGGAGTGCGAGCCTTCCCGAAGGGACTGGACTGGAGGACCGACCGCAGCGACCCGGTCGTGCGGGGATTCGCTCAGCATTCCAGCGTGGGGGTCGTCAACCTGGAATCGGCCCTCTGGCATCCCTGCCAGGCCCTGGCCGACGCCTTGACCTGGCGGGAGCTGGGTTTGCGTCAGGGTGACCCGGTGGTGCTGACCTGGACCTATCACCCCAAGGCGCTGCCCATGGCCGTTCCCAACTCGGTCGTGCTGGCAGCTGCTCAGTACGGGCTGGATCTGACCATCCTGCGTCCCGACGAGTTTGCGCTGGATCAGGAGCTGACGGCCCGGGCCGTGGCCTTGGCTCTCGAGACCAAAGGGAGAGTGCGAGAGTCTTCTGATCTTTCTGCCCTCGAAGGAGCCCGCGTGGTCTATGCCAAGTCGTGGGGCAGTCTCCAGGCTTACGGACAGCACGAGGCCGAGGGGGCACTGCGCGGGCGCTATCGGGATTGGCAGGTGACGGAGCAGTGGCTGCAGCGCACCGACGCCGCGCGGCTCATGCACTGTCTGCCGGTGCGGCGCAATGTGGTCGTTTCCGATGCCGTGCTGGACTCCCGAGCCAGCGTCGTGCTGCAGCAGGCTGAGAACCGCCTCCACGTTCAAAAGGCTTTGCTGCTGAAAATGCTGGGTGGGGAGTCGTGAGAATGCCCGGTTCTAAGGGCCGCTGACACACGACCCGGGATCATCGCCCCCTGAAGGCGGAAGGATGAGATTTCGACATGCGTAGAGTCATTGGGTTGCGCCAGGCCATGCCCTACCTGCGGCTGTATCAGGGCAAGATCTTCGTCATCAAACTGGGCGGCGCACTGCTCGAGGGGGACAGTTTGCTGGACCAGCTGGCACACCAGGCGGCCTTGCTCCACCAGCTCCACGTCCACCTGGTGCTGGTCCACGGAGGCGGCCCGCAGGCGACCGCTCTGGCCGAGCGGCTGGGCGTGGAGGTGAAGACCGTCAACGGCCGCCGCATCACAGACGCCGAGACCCTCGAGATCTGCAAAATGACCTTCAACGGCCAGCTCAACACCAATATCCTGGCCGCCCTCAACTGCCACGGGGTGCCCGCCGTCGGACTGTCCGGGGTGGACGCGGGCATGATTCGCGCCCGCCGCCGGCCTCCCGTGCCCGTCGTGGATTCTGAATCCGGTCGCAAACGGACCGTAGACTTCGGCTTCGTCGGTGACATCGAAGCCGTCGATCCTGGGCCGATTCGGCACCTGATCGAAGGAAACTTCGTTCCCGTCGTGAGTTCCCTGGCGATGGGCCCCAAGGCCCAGGTCCTGAACGTGAACGCCGACCACGTGGCTTCGCAACTGGCCATCGGCCTGAAGGCTGAGAAGCTGATTCTTCTGACCCGGGTAGCCGGTGTGCTGGAGAATGCCGAAGAAAGCGACAGTCTCATCTCCCACATGGATCTAAAGCGCCTGGAGGAGATCCTGAAAGCCTCTGCTCGCGCCGGAATGCACGCCAAGCTGGAAGCCTGCCGCGAGGCACTGACCGGTGGCGTTCCCCGCACCCACATCATCAATGGGCTGGAGAGCGACAGCCTGCTGATCGAAGTGTTCACCAACGAGGGCTGCGGGACCCTGATCGAGGCGACGGAGTAAGACTGGGGAGTTGCGGAGCGGGAAGTGGCGAGGGGGAAGAAGGAGACGCCTACTCGAGCCGCTGCAGGAACGCCACCACCGCTTCCAGTTCCGCTTCCGATACCCCCTTCAGCGGCGGCATCAGGCGCTGTTTACCGGCGTACCCCTCCGCCACTTCCTGGTCGCTGATGGTGTGGGGTTCGAGCAGCTGCCGGCGCAGCCACTCGGAGGAACGCTCCCGGCGCCCCTGCTGAGTGAGGTCGGGGCCCACCTTTCCGTGCAACTCCAGCCCCCGCGTGTGGAGGGTATGGCAGCTCCCGCAGTTTCGCGTGAGGATGACCCGTTTGGCGAGCCTCTCGCTGGAGGACTGGCGATGCTGGTCGGCCCACGATTCGACGCAACCCGATGACAGGGCGACGAAGACGAGCAGCAGCGCAGACACGGCTACCGCCCTCCAGGGATGCTTTCTCAATCGGCTCGACCCAGGTATCATCAATCGTTCATGATGCACGATTTTTTGGCATGATTCAAGAAATTTTTTAGACATGGCTAAAAAACATATTCTGTTCGTTTGCACGGGCAACTCGGCACGCAGCCAGATGGCAGAAGCCTTTGCCCGTTACTACGGGGGAGACCGCGTCGCGGTGGACAGCGCGGGCACTCGTCCGGCGGGGATCAACGAGTATGCGCAATGGGCCATGAACGAGGTAGGAATCGACATTTCGGGTCAGACCTCGGACGCCCTCAGCGAGAAGGACCTGAATCGATTCGGCTGGGTGGTCACGCTGTGTGGTGATGCCCGGGACCATTGCCCCGCGATTCCTTCGGGAGTGCATACGGAACACTGGGACCTGCCCGACCCCGCGCGAGTTCGCGGCAAGCCCTTGGAACGACTCGAGGCCTTTCGGGCCGTGCGATTGCAGATCGAGCGAAGGGTGAAGGACTTGTTGACGAGAGTGGTTGGATAAAGGGTCGAGTGACACCGGCATCTTGCCTGTGATCACGCTACTGTTCAGTACTGAGTA
Organism: Acidobacteriota bacterium; assembly: GCA_041630155.1. GTDB lineage: Bacteria > Acidobacteriota > UBA6911 > RPQK01 > JANQFM01 > JBFGHG01. The sequence continues at coordinate 173 of JBFKLX010000056.1, read as the reverse complement.
CTCCGGTTCGAAAATACGGTGATGTATGCGGGCGTGGCTCTCGAGGCGAGGTCGCGATGAGAGGAGGAGGCGATGCCGGAGCATCGTCGAGGAGGAACGACAAAGAGATCGCCCGAGACCCCCGTGCGGCCGAAGGGTTGCGGGCGAACCCGCAGGCGCCCGCCGCCTCGGAG
>JBFKLX010000055.1:0-27032 GCA_041630155.1 Acidobacteriota bacterium | reverse complement strand
TCCGGCCGAAGATCTCTTCGAACTCCAGCAGCGAGGTGATCCGGACCGGCTGGTTCAACAGCGAAACGCCGTTGCCGTCGGCTGTCTTCTCGGTGAAGCCGATGAAGGCCGGCAGGGCCGTTTCCACGGCGGCAATCGAGGGCGGGAATTTCGAGATCTCCTCGATATACACGCCCGGTGTCTTGTAAGTCGGCATGGTCGTTCTTTCCTCAGGAGTTTCAGGGCTCGGGGCACAGCTTCGCCCCGTCACTTACAGGTCTCGTTTGCGAGGGCGACCTCAATTCAGGATCGCTGCGGACCTGTTTCACCCGGGTTCGGGCTCTCGCTTCCCGCCTCCGCGAGCAACTCGGAGAGTTCCTCGACACGAGCCGGGTTGATCCGGAACAGAGTGCGTTCGCCGCGAGAGACGGCCAGCAAGTAGCCGGCCTCCACCAAGCCCTCCAGCGCCGCCTGGACGTCACGCACGGTCCGACTGACCTGCTCTTCCTGAAGCCGCCATCTGGCAAGCCCTTCCAGCGTTTCGGCGACGTGCTGGTTCCGCAGGTAGAAACGCATGATGTCCTTGGCCAGACGGGTTGACTCGGGTCCCTTCATCGACACAACTCAGTTCTCAGCAAGGCAAAACCCATGCCCGTTCGTACCGAAGAACTGGGTTAAGCTATTGAAAAGTCTAGATTTGCGTCTTGGTTGTCAGGCGGGCTGGTAGTGCCTCGCCGGGTTGGAATCGACCCGGCCGCAGTGCTGGTGAGTCAGCGCTTACGGGCTGCGCTGGGGCTTGACGAAACAGCCGTTCCTCTTGGAACCACAGGTTTCCAGGCGAGCACGGTCAGCGTGGGAGCGGGGGGATTCACTCCCCGGGTGATCAATGACCCGCAATGGGTCAAAATAGACCCGGAACACATCGAGGGTGTGTGACCGGTGATTTGGAGTGGAAAGGAGGATCTGCGGCTGGTGCGGCGAGCATGCCGGCCGTTGCATCTGGTTCCACCCGATCTCAGGGAGTGATGCCGTACTTTTTGACCAGGCGCCCGAACGAGCGTCTCTCCTTGCCTGCCGCCGCAGCGGCCCGGGTGATGTTCCCGTCGTGCCGCCGCAGCATCCTCTCGACGTACCCGCGTTCGAATGCCTCGACGGTTCGCGCTTTGGCTTCTGCGAAACCCTCCAGCGCGGGCTCCTCCGCGTAGGAGTCGAGAGCCCCCTCGTTCGAGAAGAGGATGTGGCAAGGAAGAATCCGGCGGCCAGCGCAGACAACCCAGGCCCGCTGCACGACGCTGAAGAGTTCGCGAACGTTGCCCGGCCAGTGGTGGTTGCTGAGCTTTCGGAGGCCGGCCGGCGAAATGAAGCTCTCCCGCCCGGGCGATCTCGGGCAGTGGTTCTGCAGGCAGTGCAGCGCCAGCAAGGGAATGTCGTCGGGTCGCTCCCGCAAAGGGGGAATGTGAAGCCGCAGCACGCTCAGGCGATAGAACAAATCGGCACGAAACTTGGTTTTTTCCACCAGCTCTTCAAGCGAAGAATTGGAGGCGGCCAGGACGCGAACATCGGCCTGCTGGAACCGGTCTTCACCCAGGCGGCGGTAGGTTCGTTCCTGCAGGAAGCGCAACAGCTTGGCTTGAGCCGACAGCGGCAGCGTGTTGACCTCGTCCAGAAAGAGCGTCCCGGAGTCGGCCAGGGCCACCAGGCCCCTTTGGTCCCGGCTGGCGTCGGTGTAGGCCCCCTTGACGTGGCCGAACAGCTCGTTCTCGAAGAGCTGATCGGGAAGCGTAGGGCAGTCCACCGGGATGAAAGAACCTTTCTGCCGCAGGCTCAGATGGTGAATCGTGCGGGCAACGATTTCCTTTCCGGTCCCCGTCTCACCTGTGATCAGCACAGGCAGGTCCACCGAAGCCATGCGGGGGAGGGCTTCCGCGACCCGGCAGAAGGCCGGATCTTCTCCGATCAGTTGTTGCCGGGAATAGTCTTCCATGAGGCGGGAACGGACCAGTTGTCTTTCGCTGCGCGCTTCGCCCGGCTGCCCCCTCAGAATTCGGCGCACGCGAGCGATCAGTTCAGAGCGCGCAACCGGCCAGAAGACCAGTTCGTCGACAACGTCCAAGGCCTGGCGCAAGGTGTCCTCAGGGACCCCTTCTTGGAATACCGCCAGCACCGCGGCGGCAACAGGATTGGAGCGGAGCCAAGTGAACAGGTGGGTCGCGCGAGGCTCATTTCTGGAAGCGATCGGGATGATCAAGTCGACCGCCAGCTTCTTGAGAAGGCTGGGCTCGAAGTCGTCCCAGGACTGCGTTCGACAGCGGCTTCGGCTCACCTCGGAAATCCAGGTCTGCAAGAGGCGTTGGGGAACCCCACATCCGTCATGGATGAAAATGGTGCTGGACGAAAGCATCACACCGCTCCCCGTCGCGACCTTCGATCGCCCCGGCACCATGCCCGCGTCTGCAGGAGTGTTGTCAGAGCTGCTCGAAGGACTCCAAAAACTGGCCTTGTGTGGTTGTCCTCGAGTTTAGTCGGCGCCACTGCCGGACGTCAAGGCGGCACGCTTCGGGGAGAGTCAAAAAACGACCCTCACCGAACCGGCAGTTCGACCTTCCAGTGGGATAACGTCACAGACAGCCAAACCGAACGGCTGGCTGGTCAACGCAGGTGTGCCTTGGGCAAAGTGGGCGATCCCCCGGAAGACCACCCGAAAACCGAAGCGACCCCTGGCCAAATCCGCTGGCCGTCGGGGTTCGATCCGACCCCCTGCTCTCCCGGCGCCGCAAGTGACCGCTCAGGACGGCTTGACCGTGAAGCGGTAGGTGACATGCCGGCTCTCGGCAAGATCGTGGGGAGAGGTGTATTCAGGCGTGCGCGGCGCCAGAGGCTTGCCCTGCGAATGATAAGCAGCCGCCACCAGCTCCGAGCAAAACCAGTAATCGTCCTGTCTGGCCTGCTCGACCCGGCCCAGGACGATGGCGGCGAAGAAACGCCAAAGTCCGGGAAGGTCATAGGGTTTGCCGAGCTGCTCGAAACAGAAGCCCACGGCCTTCTGCTTGGCAACCGCATCGGCGTGGTCGACCGAAAAATAGTCGAACCCGCCCTTGTAGCGCTTCTCCAACTCCGACATCAAGATCAGCCGGACTCCCTTTCCAACGGCCTCGACACAATAGAGTCGGGGCCGGTCCCAGCTCTCGTGCCAGTAGACCAGTCCCGCGTGCGAGTAAAAGCTGCGGGTCAGCACACGGATGATCCAGCTGAGGGGTCCCTTTCCCCTGAAGCACAGCATGTCACCGGTACTGAATTCCGAGCGGCACTCCTGGTAACTCTCGGGCTTCAGTTCCTCGATCGGGCTCTCAAAAGCGCGCGCCAAACCGTGGCTCCGCCCTTCTGGACTGCGTTCACCGTTTCCCTCGTCTGCGGCCATAAAAGAACTCCCGTCGTCGCCCCGGTTGGCAAAAACCCCGACACAGTCTGGGGGAACGCTTTTCTTGGATTGGCCCCATTATCTCGGCTCGATGCAGGGAGCGCAAGATCCGCACACGGCCGCCAGACGGGGACACCCGGATCCCGCGCTCGTCCCCACGGAGAATACCTGGTCCACGGCAACTTGGGCGTGAATGGAATTGTCAATTGTGGCATCCTGAAGCCGCTAGGTTGGACGGCGGCCAACCGACAACCGAAGAGACCGAGTTCGGTCAGACTGCAAGAATGGCAAGCCATGACCCTCGAACCCTCCTATTCGATCCTGGCACGGTATTACGATCAAATGTTCGCCGAGCACTTGAAAATCATGAGCCGCGGCCGTCGCCGTTTGCTGCGCCCCGTGCTGCCGGCCGTGCGGTCCGCCTGCGATCTGGCCTGCGGGCCCGGAAACACGGCAATGGAACTGGCGAAGCGGGGACTCCAGGTCTTCGCCGTCGACCTCTCACCCGAGATGTGCAGAATCACGCGTGAAAAGGCGCGGAAACTGGCACTCGAGGTCGAGGTGATGGAGGCGGACATGCGCTCGTTTCGCCTGCCGGCTCCAGTCGACCTGGTCACCTGCGAATTCGACGCCATTAATCACGTCCCCCGTCGCGGTGATCTGGCCAGAGTCGCCCGGGCCGTGGCCAGGGCGCTGAGTCCCGAAGGGTGCTTCTACTTCGACGTCAACACCTTGCGGGCATTCCGGGAGCTCTGGCCGAGCTCCTGGTACGTGGAGCTGGAGGGAGTCAAAATGGTCAGCCACGGCGGCTATGACAGAAAGCGCAAGAAAGGCTGGGCAGAATTCCAGTGGTTCGTTCCCCAGGGAAACCTCTATCGGCACCATAGCGAGCGCTACGAAGAAGTCTGCTGGTCGGAAACCGAAATGGAAAATACCCTTCGCGCGGCCGGCTTCAATTCCATTCGCCGGTGGGATTCCAGCGAGGTCATTCCAGGCCCCAGCTGGGTTCGGCCCGGATGTCGCTCATTCTATCTGGCACGAAAGGCGGTAGTCTGATCTGGGACCCGCCCAGCCACTGACCCACCGACCCCAGTACCCGGCAGGATCCTCTGATTCGTCTGAGGTCTCAGTGTCTCTGTGGTGAAAACATCCGGGTAGGCTCCCAACGGTGCCCCTGTGCCCAAGGACTTCCTGACTGGCTCGGATTGCCGTATCGCTCACAGTGAGTATACTGGAGTCAAACCGGAACTACCCTGAGGAGTCCTGACTTTCAGCCGGGACTGCGGCTTGGACGCTATTCTCTCGGCCCGGCGGGCAGCCGGCGAGAAACCCCTCTTCGAAGCGCGGACTCCGCCGCAGCTAGAGTCCCCCGAGCAAGCCCGGTCAGGTCGGCGACCAGGGAGGGCTGAATCAGTTCGAGCCCCCACGACGGGGACACAATCAACAGGAGGGACCCATGGCAACAAGAAAGCACAAGACCACTCCGACTCGAAGAGGCACCCAGCGCAAGGGCGGGGACGCCGACCTGATGGACAAGCTCCGCCGCTACATCCGTAGCAACGGAGGCCAATTTCTGGAGGACCCGAACATCACCTCGATTGGGATCGGCTACAAGATCAAAGATGGGAAGCGCACCAACCAGATCAGCCTTCAGTTCACAGTCGCTTCAAAGGTCGAGGAAGGCTCTGCGCTGGAGTCGATGGACACGGAGTTGATCCCGAAGACCCTCGAAGTCGAAGGCGTGGAGATTCCCACCGACGTCATCCAACGGAAGTTCGAGCTTTCCTACGAGATCGTGGGAACCGAGGAAATCAGCGATCGTAAGAAACGCCTCGACCCAATCCTGCCCGGCGTGAGCGTCTGCCATCACAGCGGGTCGGCCGGCACCCTGGGGTTGGTCGTTTTCGATCGTCAAAACGGCGACCCCTGCATCCTCAGCAACTGGCACGTGCTGCACCGCGCTACCGGCAAAATCGGAGATCAGGTCGTGCAACCGGGGCCCCATGACGATAACAACCTGCACCTGAATCACGCGGGCAAGCTGGTTCGGAGCCACCTCGGGGCTGCGGGTGACTGTGCGATCGCCCGGATCGAGAATCGCGATTTCGATCGAAACATCCTCGAGCTGAATCTGATCCCCAAGCAGGTGGCACGCGCCGATCTGGGAGATACGGTGATCAAGTCGGGCCGCACGACGAGCGTGACGAAAGGCGTGGTTCGACGCGTCGATGTCCTCGCCAGCATTACTTACCCCGGTGTCGGCTCCCAGCAGGTCGGCTGCTTCGAGATCGGCCCGGAAGAAGGAACTCCGCCCAGTCTCGAAATCAGCATGGGGGGTGACTCCGGCTCGGCGTGGCTGATCGCGAACGAGAACGGGACTCCCTCGGAGATCCTGGCCGGTCTCCACTTCGCGGGCGAGACCTCCGACAATCCCGACGAGCACGCTCTGGCCTGCTACGCCCATTCGGTCTTCAAGAAGCTCGAAATCTCTCTCGAGCCACTGGCCGAGGAGGACCTGCAGGACAGCGAAGTGGCGGCGGGTTACAATCCCGACTTTCTCTCGACGGCCGTGCAGATTCCGAGCTTGAGCAGCGTCCAGATCAAAGACGCCTTCCAACTGGACGGAAAGCCCCTGATCCCCTACACCCACTTTTCCGTGATCCTCAGCAAGTCCCGCCGGCTGGCCCGAGTCGTGGCCTGGAACATCGACGGTGACCGGGTGCGGCGCCTCAGCCGCAGAGGACTCGGTTTCCTTCTGGACCCCCGAGTCCCCAGGGAATTTCAGAACGGCAACGAGCTCTACCGCAACAACAACCTGGATCGGGGCCATCTGGCCCGGCGCGCCGATCTCATTTGGGGTTCTCAGTCCGAGGCAAAACGGGCCAATCGGGAGTCGTTCTTTTACACCAACATCGCGCCGCAGCACGAATCGTTCAATCAATCCAGCAAAGGAGGCATTTGGGGAGAACTCGAGAACGCCGTACTGACCGAAGTCGACGTCGAAGATCTCCGCGTCTCCGTTATGGGAGGGCCCATTTTCCGAGAGGACGACCCGGTGCACCGGGGGGTGAAGATCCCTCGCGAGTTCTGGAAACTGATCGCCTACACCGACACCGCCGATGGCAAGTTCAAGGTCCGAGCCTACCAGCTCACCCAGAGAGATCTGCTCACCGACTTGGAAGCCCTCGAACTCGACCCGTTCCGGATCTTCCAAATCTCGCTCGATCGACTCGAAGAAGAAACGGGCCTGGCCGTCGATAGCCTGAAAGAGGCCGACACTTTCACTTCCGGTGTCCTCACTGAGGCCTTCGAGCTGGAACGGGTTTCTCAGGCGCGAGAGGTGTTGGGATTGGAGGATCTCATCGTGTGAGCCGACCGGAACGAAGAATCCGGGATCCTTTTGACCGAGCAGGGGCTCACCCCAGGTGCTCCTGACGGCCGCAGGCGTAGGCCTCCTCTAGCCACGCGGCCAGTTGCTCGTCCAGTTGTCCGGTCTCGGTCACTCGCAGCCAGTGCAAATGGACGTTGGGATAGATGGTTTCGACCCGGCGGAACCGGGGGTCGTCAACCCGCCTGGTCAGCCAGAAGCCGATGTCCAGCCAGCGGCGGCGCGGGGTGGCCCCGGCGAAGCGCACCCGCACCATGAAACCCACCTTGTCCCGGTAGGGGACGAGGGTGACCGGCCCGCAGGACTCCACCAGTTTGCGAAAGTGATCGAACAGCTTCCGGATCTCAGCGGGTTTGTCCCGGAACACCTCTTCGACGCTGAAGCGACCGCAGGCGTGGTACTGATTCTTGTTCACGAAACGGTTGCCGCAGCGAGGGCAGGTCCAGAGGGGCCTGGAGCGAACTCTCTTGGCTCTGCGGGCAGGCCTCTCTTTTCCGAGCAGGTGGTTGGCGATCCTCTCGATCCGCTGGGTGCGAGCAGCCCGGCTCCGAGCGTCTTCCAGATAGCGGATCAGCTCGCGGCGATGGGATGGGGAAAGCGAAAGGAAGGCTTTTGGGGCCCCCGGGAGAGACTCCAGATGAGACTCGAGGTCTCCCGGGACTGAACTTCCCGGGTCGACCGGGCGAAGCGAGATCGTGACCCGGTCGCCCACCGCCACTCCCGCCGCCTTTCGAACCCCGCCGTTGACGAAGAGACGATGGCCGCCCCCGGCGATCGGCATCAGGGTAGTATGAAACACCGTGTCGTTGAGGACGCCCTCCACGCTGATGCGGCCGGAGCGCGCGAAGTCCTGAAGGGCGTGGGAGACGTCGCCCGGAACCTGGACCCAGGGATTGAGCCCCTGTTTCTGGATCCGGGCCCTGAAGTGCCGCACCTCCGGCATGCCTGACATCATGGCCGAAGCAGAAGTGGGACGCAATCTGGCGCAGTGGCCGGGCGGCAGCGCCCGCCCTTCCTTGACAAAAGGCCGGCATGACCACTAGCTTGCCTTCTGTGCGTCCTGAGGACCAAGGAGTGACCATGGAAAGGTCGAACGCAAGAATGAAACTGGCGGCCGTCGTCTTGGCGGACACCGACATCGAAGTGACTTATTCCCAGGAGAGAGGGATTCAAAACGTGCACCGCCCGGAATGGATTCGCCTCGCTCCCGATGGGATGTTTTTGCACTGGCCGGATGCGCCCGAGGTGAAGCAGCTGCGGGTGGAATGGGTGGACAACCCCGTCGTTGCCGGCAGCTTCACTCGCGAATGCGTGGTGGTCTCGCGCCAAGAGGATGGACTGCTCGCCGAATTCGAGGGGCCTGCGCCGGTGGCGCTGCAAGATTGGTTCGAACGGCTGGCCGGACTGCTGGACGAGCGTGTGCCGGACGCGGCCGTGAAGACGTCCAGGCTTTATACCAACGCCACTGTGGTGTCTGCCACGGGCCTGTTCTGCGGGGCTTTGGCCATACTGCTGCCGATCCTGGCCGGGGACCAGCTCTGGGTGGACCTCGCTTCCAAGGCTCTCCTGCTGGCAATGGTGCTGTCCATTGCGCTGTTCGCCTGGCTGCGGGCATTGGCGGGACGGGCCGAGGTGCGGGCGATCGGTCAGGGTCAGGGCTAGGAGACGAGCTTGAGATTCAAGCAGCCCTTACTGCAGCGTGCCAGCGGTTACGACTTCGCCAATCTCTGGATGAATATGGCAAAGCTCGTGATCGCACTGGTGTTCCTGTACCAGAACGCCCTGGACACGCAGCTGGGGGTGCGCCTCTTCGAGGATTACTACTACGTGTTCCACGTGCCGGTGGCGGGGGATGCCGAGGGCGCTGCGGCGAGCGAGGTCGTGACCCCCGAGGATCCCTATTTCTCCATTGAGTTCAAGCCGCTGGCCTTGGCCCAGACCTACGACGAGTTCACCGTGCAAGTCCTCAGTTTGACCGACAGCGGAGGGAGAGAGATTCTGCCTGGCTCTCCCGAAGAGAGGCTGCCCTGCCGCCAGGAGGCGGCCGACTGCGCGCTCTTCCCTTGGGAGCGCCTGACCCGGGGGGACAAAGCGGTGCTGCACCGAGCCAGCTTCAACCTGCTGGACCTGGTAGCCGATCATTCGAGTCTGACCTCGGGGGACTACCGGGTGCAATTCGGTTTCAACTTCTTCCGCCACGGCCAGGCTCTCGGGGGGCGGGGACAGCCCCGGACTCACAGCGGCGTGCTCAAGTTCCTGCGGCAAGAGGAGCAGCGCTATGGAGACGTGCCGGTCGTGCAGGGGCGCCCCTTCCGGGTTCCCAAGCTCATTCTCGATGAGATTGGAGGCGGCGGGCGCTGGGGCGGATGGGACGGATACCGCGAATTGCGCATCCTGGAAGGCTCGAGTGAGGGAGGCTGGAGAACCGGGAGTATCCTCGAGTTGGACCTCCAGCCAGGCTGGCTCGAACCCGTGCGGAATCTGGCTTCGGGCAAGACCTACGAGCAACGGGGACATTACTTCGATCGCCAGAACGTGAGAGTCGACTTCACCATCGGCTTCAACCTGCTCCGAAACGAGCCCCCCCGCTCCACCTACCTGGGCCCCGGAGAGAGCGATATTCACTTCGTGCGGATCTTCTACGAATGGCACTTCTTCGAAGAGACGCAGGGCTACTTTTATTACAACTTGAGCCGGCACATCATCGATCCGGACGGCAACACCGCCCCTCTGGACGGGCGGCCCGACGTCCGCGTGCGGGAGTTCTCCGATCTGCAGCCAAGGGAACTCCCTTACCGGCTGCGGCGGGACCGGCTGACCGGCGACTGGCATCTGCGCGTGGAGGGGAACATCGACAGCTCGCTGGCACGAGGGAGTTCCCACCAGCTGTCACTGATCGCGCGCGATGACTTTCAAAGCCAGCGGATTCGAATCAGAATCGAGCGTTGAGGAACCAACCCGACCATGACCAAGCCGATGAACGCCCTTGTGTTGACACTGTTGTTTCTAGGGTTCGGGTTCGCCGGCACCGGCCTGGCCGCCAAGCAGCCCTGCCGGGAAGGCGACCTGCAGCGGCCACAACTGCCCCAGTCCGTTGAGATCGACCTGGAGCTGCTGCGAGGAACCGAGGGCCAGGAATCTCTGCCGGAGTGGAGCAAGATCGAGAAACTCCGCAACTTCTTCAAGGTCTGGTCGGAAGGCCAGGCCCCCTGCCTGCTCGTCGAAGGCGGAGACATCGTCGTCCAGCTCTTCATCGACCGCGCATCCTTCTTGCGGGAAAGAGAGCCCATTTTTGCCGGCCAGTTCAAGCCTGAGGACTCCCTGCAGTTCTATGGGGCATCCCGAGTCAAAGTGGAGCGATCCGACCAGCAGGTGACCCGCGAGTATGCGTATCCGGTGGATGGACCCTCGGCCATGTCCGCGATCGTCGAGACAGAAGAAATGCCGGTCCTGATGGAGGACCTGGCCCAGGTGAAGATGGTTCGAGTCCCGCGAATCAAACGCCGCAGCGTACCGGGTCCCGGAGGACAGCCCTCTCAGGACTGCTTCCTGCTGAGCAGTGCAACTCTAGTGCCCAGCCGGGTGTTCGATCCGGGCATGGAGCAGGACCTGGCTCCAGACACTTTTCCCCTGTCGCTGGAGGCCAGGCGAACGACCTTGGAACAGGTGGCCGGCGATGTGCAATGGCTGGAACGATTCGAAACCGAGGTGCCCGGCTGCAGCACTCCGGAAGGGGACGGCTTCTGGGGGCGGCAGGTGACCTCCCTCAACCTGACCGTCAAGGAACTGGTTCCCGACCTGGATTTCCTGACTCAGTCGATCCGCTTCTGGAGAGAAATCGAATCCCGGGTCCAGCGACTCCGGGAAGAAGAAGAGGGATGGAAGAAGGAAATTGGCGCCATCACGACCCCTGGCATACAGGCCGGCCAAGCGAGAGGCGCATCCCGATGAGCTGCCTCCACTCCCGGCAGGCCAGGCCATCAGGACGGGTGGAATGCCTTCCCTCCGGCACGCCGCTGGTCGCCCACAGGGTGATTTCGGCCACCTCGTGGCTCCTGCTGCTGTTCCTCCTGGGGGGTGCCTCCAACTGGGCCTTGGCCGCCGCCGAACTGTGTGATGCCGATCGGGCGCGGCGCGCGGCGGCCAGGGTGCCCTGTCTCCAGTCGCAGCAGCTGGAAGCCGTCCTGACCTACCACAACCCAGCCCTGGACGAACACCTCTTTCGTGAAACGTTGGCGGCGGCGGCGGGCGTGGCCGCCTGTATCAACGACGTGCGCCTCTTCCCGACCGCACCAGAGCTTGGCCAGGACTTTCACTGCCTTCAGGAAGAGCTCCTGAACTACTACGGAGACCTGGAGCCCCCTGACCGCAAGACGCCGAGTTTGCATTATCAGGACGTTCTGGCCCGGGCCTCGCTGCGCTTTCACTATTCGCTGCTGGACACCGATCTGTCGATTCCCGAGGCTCTCCGGCTCGTCGAGGATTCGCTTCGAGGCTATCAGTCGGTCTTCCTGGCCGCCGCCCAGATTCACAAAGATCCCGGCTCGCAGGAGTCTCGAGAGCTGGCCGAGCAACTCGGTTTCAAGCTTCAATCCCCGATTCCGGAGTTTCCTTACCTGGAAGAGTTCGTCGAGATGACGATCGTGAACGCTCGCCGATTCCCGCGCGCCCTGGGCCGGCACCTCGGCGAAGCCTTGGGACCCGTTCTTTGCGAGACGCACCGGCTCTATCCACAGCATCGGACCCGCATCGCGCACTGGTACAATCTCTTGATTCGATTCGACTTGGGAAATATGGCGGCTCCCGGGCAGTTGGACCTCTATCTGCAACGGCTCGAGGATTTCTTCCGTCCGGCCCCTCCGGTCGCCACCTACTTGATGCTGCAACCCGCCGATTGGGCCCCGACGCCTCAACCTTGCGGTGAACAATCCTGGATGCTGATCTTCCCCCAGCTGCAGGTCCGGCCCGGCTTTCGGATGCCCCGCGCGGAGGAACTCCGGCAACATCTCGAAGAAATGGGGCAGTTGCTGCTGCGGGCCGCCGAGTTGGCGGAGAACCGCAATCACCTCTGGAAGCCGTTTCTCCGCCATGCCGAACTGCTCTGGCGAATCGCCCAGGGACTGAGAGTAGGAGCAGGCAGGAATGCCGAAACCCGACGGATGCGCCAGGTCCTCATGGAAAAGGTTCGCGACACCCTGGTGCTGCGGGGGGTGGAAGCCACGAAACGGCCCCTGGATCCCGGAGCCCTCCACAAAGCCATCGATGAGCAGATCGACCAATACGGAAACGAGCTGCTCCACCATCTGCAGTTGGACACTTCGATTCTCTTCGCCGAGGGGTACCTCGAGGTGGGCGAGACTTTTCTGACAGCCGCCCAGGCCCAGCGGCTCCACCGGCAACTCGCCGTCGCGTACACCCTTCGGGAAGATCCCGCACAAGCGCTCGCCCACCGGCAGAAGAGCGATTTGAAACCCGGCCAGCTGGAAGAGCTTCGAAGCTATTTGCGCCAGTTCGGCGTCGGCGTGAAAGTGCAGCGGGAAGAGGAAAAGCCTCCGGTGCCGTGACACCCGACAATCGGGCGGGCGATTCCCTCGTGTACCACGCGTCTTGGTCGTGACGCTTCGAGCCTGGCGAAGAACTGAACTGTCCGGGCCCGAACCGTGGGCTTTCTTCGATGCGCTACTCCACCAGAACGGCCATCGCCTCGACTTCGACGTCCATTCCCGGCAAGGCGAGTGCCGCCACTTGAACGATTGTCTGGGCGGGACGATGGGAGCCGAAGAATTCCGTTTGCACCGCCGAGTAGGCCGGAAGGTTCTGCATATTGGTGAGGTAGGCTCCCAGCTTGACCACGTGCTCGAGCGAGGCACCCGCTTGGCGCAACACCGTCTGCAGGTTTTGAAAGGTCAGGCGGACCTGGGCCTCGAAGTCGTCCGAGTGCAGGACCTCACCCTCTGCCGAAATGTTCGACTGCCCGGAGACGAAGATCAGGCTGTTCGGCCCGTCCACTCGCCAGCACTGGGTGAAATTGAAGCGGTCCTGCCACTTCCAGGGATTGATCGGTTGGCGTCCCACAGCGCTTTCTCCTTCGATGAACAGCCTGCCGGCGGCCTCGAGGGTCGCGTCTCCTGGCCTGGAAAAGCGGGTCAGGGGCAGTCACTCGTTCAAATAGGCCGTAGTCTTGATTCCAGAGACCTCGATTCGGCGGCGGCACCGCTCGCAAGCCACCACGTCGTCGACGAGAACCATGTAGCTCTGGAACTTCGCAAAGCGGGCGCGCACGCGTTCATCTCGGGTGGGCGGTAAGTTCTTCTTCTTCTTTCGGACCAGCCAACGAAGTTCGTAACTGGCCTGGTGCCGGCATCGGGGGCAAGTCAAGAGGGCCGGTTTCGTGGTTCGTGATTCATCGCAAAAGAGGCGTTCGTCCATGAGTTGAGTCCCAGGCGAGGATAGCGCATTCCTCTGATAAAAGCCGCTTTTTTTCTGTCACCGGCGCGGCCCCGGGAAGTACCGGTCAGCCGGCTCGTGCTGCTCCGGCTCGGCGGCCATCTCGAGATCGCCGGGACCTGTGGGACACCTGGCGCGAGGAAAAGGGGGAGGGCGCCAGACGGCCGGCCGCCGCCTGCTCGCCGTGGCAACCCCGGGACCTCTGCCTAAAAAGCTGTGAGCCAATTAGTTACGCCGAAATCTCGGAGCGCACCCAGGGCGCTGACGACAGCCCCCCTGTGGTAAAATAGGGCGTTTTTGGAGATTGTCCGAGGAAGCACCCTGTATGTCTGAAAAATCTGACCTGATGAATGCCCAGGCCTTGAGCCGGCCCGTAGAGTACACGGCCGAGAAGATCAAGATCCTGGAAGGCATGGAGGCCGTTCGCAAGCGGCCGGCCATGTACATCGGTTCGACTGGACCCCGGGGGTTGCACCATCTGGTGTACGAGGTGATCGACAACTCCGTTGACGAGGCCCTGGCCGGCTACTGCGACCGCATCGAAGTCTCCATCCACATCGACAACTCGATCACCGTGGTGGACAACGGCCGCGGCATCCCGGTGGACATGCACCCGGACAAGAAGATCTCAGCCGCCGAGGTCGTCATGACGGTCCTGCATGCCGGCGGCAAGTTCGATCACGACTCCTACAAGGTTTCCGGCGGCCTCCACGGGGTCGGCGTGTCGGTCGTGAACGCACTTTCCAGCCGGTTGGATCTGGAGATCTGGCGCGATGGAAACGTCTACAGCCAGTCGTACGAGCGGGGAGTTCCCGCCACCCCGTTTCGAAAACTGGGCGCTACCCAGCGTCGCGGCACCAAAATCACGTTCAAACCGGATCCGGAGATCTTCGAGACCCTGGAATTCAACTCCGAAATCCTGGTCCAGCGCATGCGGGAACTGGCCTTCCTCAATCAGGGACTCACGATCAGCATCGAAGACCTGCGCTCGGAGAAGCAGCAGGAGTTTCACTACAGCGGCGGCATCATCAACTTCGTGGAACACCTCAACCGCAACAGGAACGTGCTGCACCCCACCCCGATCTACATCAGGGAGGACGGACCGGACGTCCAGGTCGAGGTGGCTTTCCAGTACAATGACACCTACAACGAAACTCTCTTCTCGTTTGCCAACACGATCAACACGGTGGAAGGCGGGACCCATCTGGTCGGTTTCAAATCGGCCCTCACCCGGACGCTCAACTCCTACGCGACGCAGTTCAACTTGACCAAGGACCTGAAACAGAACCTGAGCGGGGACGATGCACGAGAGGGGCTGGTGGCGATCATCAGCGTCAAGCTGGCCAACCCGCAGTTCGAGGGGCAGACCAAGGCCAAACTGGGCAACAGCGACGTCAAAGGGCTGGTCGAGACTGCCTGCAACGAGAAGCTGGCCATCTATCTGGAGCAGAACCCAGCCGTGGGCAAGCGCATCGTCGAGAAGGCCATCGAAGCGTCGCGCGCGCGCGAGGCGGCACGGAAGGCTCGCGATCTGACCCGGCGCAAGAGTGCTCTCGACAATCTGGCGCTGCCCGGAAAACTGGCCGACTGCCAGGAGCGGGACCCGCAATTCGCTGAGATTTTCATCGTCGAGGGGGACTCGGCCGGCGGCTCCGCCAAGCAGGGTAGGGACCGGCGCTTTCAAGCGATCCTTCCCATCAAGGGGAAGATCCTCAACGTCGAGAAGGCCCGCTTCGACAAGATGCTGAGCAACGACGAGATTACCACCATGATCTCGGCCATCGGCGCCGGCGTGGGGATGCACGATTTCGACCTTTCGAAGCTGCGCTACCACAAAATCATCATCATGACGGACGCCGATGTGGACGGCAGCCACATCCGAACTCTGCTGCTTACATTCTTCTACCGGCAAATGACGCAGTTGATCCAGCGCGGACACGTCTACATCGCCCAACCACCGCTGTTCCGCATTCGGAAGGGGAAAGAAGAAACCTACCTGCATCGGGAGCGCGACCTCACGGAATTCCTGATGTCCAAGGCGATCGAGGGCCTGGTGGTCCGGCGGAAGGACGGCGGGTCCGAGTATCGGGACGACGAGTTGATCCAGAAGCTGCACCAGTACATGCGGTTTCAAGGCGTGCTGGACATTCTGGCGCCGCGGTTCGGCAACGCCCGCGTGCTGGAAGCTCTCTTGAGCCAGATGCTCAGCGGCGACGTGCCGGAGGTCGGCAGCCCCGAGCAGATCCTCGACGAGGCACTGGCGAGCGAGCTGGCCGAAGCGGTTCGGAAGGCGGGAGCCGAAGCCACCGTGCTGCCCGATCCAGAGCACAACGCATTCCAGATCCGCATCCAGACCGAGCGAAGCACTCCTTTCGTGGTGGATTCCGAAGTGCTGACCTCAGGCGAAATCCAGCAATTGGTCGAACACTGCCGCCCGGTCAGTGATGTCTGGAGGAGCCCGCTGATGATTTCCGAGAACGGAACGGAGACATCACTGGAAAACATGCGCCAGCTGGTGGATCACGTTCTGACCACCGGCAAGAAGAACGCCGGTGAAATTCAGCGCTACAAGGGCCTCGGAGAAATGAACCCGGAACAGCTCTGGGACACCACCATGGACCCGAACACGCGCACGCTGCTGCGAGTCACCATCGAAGACGCGGTCGACACGGATGAGGTGTTCACGATCCTGATGGGAGATCAGGTCGAGCCGAGGCGGCAGTTCATCGAGGAAAACGCCCTCAACGTGAAAAATTTGGACATCTGAGGGTTCAGTTGCCCGGAAGCGTTCCACCAGCGGGGGTGTCCGGGCCCATTGATAGGGTCTCAGATTTCACGGACGAAGCACCCGAAGAGGATTCCCAACCGTACAGCAGAAGGAGCTTTGAGCGATGCCAGAATCAGAGGGGCAGTTGCTGCCGGTGAATATCGAGGAGGAGATGAAGTCCTCCTATCTGGATTACGCCATGTCGGTGATCATCGGCCGGGCGCTGCCGGATGTGCGCGACGGTCTCAAGCCGGTGCATCGCCGGGTGCTTTATTCCATGCACGAGAACAGCAACCTCTTCAACCGGCCCTACCGAAAATCGGCGCGCATCGTGGGAGACGTCATCGGGAAGTACCACCCTCACGGAGACGCCGCCGTCTACGACACCCTGGTCCGGATGGCGCAGGACTTCTCGATGCGGGAACTGCTGATCGACGGCCAGGGAAACTTCGGCTCCATCGACGGCGACGCCCCGGCGGCCATGCGTTACACCGAAGTCCGGATGTCGCGGATCGCGGGGGAGTTGTTGGCCGACATCGACAAGGAAACCGTCGATTTTCAACCCAACTACGACGAGAAGTCCGTAGAGCCCCGGCTGTTGCCGGCGCGCTTTCCCAACCTGCTGGTCAACGGCACCTCCGGCATCGCCGTGGGCATGGCCACCAACATCCCTCCTCACAACTTGAGGGAGGTCATCGATGGTCTGCTGACGGTCCTGGACGACCCGGAGGTCTCTCTGCCTCAGCTCATGGAGATCTTGCCGGGGCCGGATTTCCCGACCGGGGCTTTCATTCACGGGCGGAACGGGATCTATCAGGCGTACCTGACCGGCCGAGGCATCATCCGGATGCGCTCCAAGACCGAGATCGAAGAACTGAGCAACGATCGCGACGCCATCATCATCGAAGAACTGCCGTATCAGGTGAACAAGGCGCGGCTGATCGAAAAGATCGCCCAGCTGGTCAACCAGAAGAAGATCACCGGAATCAGCGATCTCCGGGACGAGTCGGACCGCACGGGCATGCGAGTGGTGATCGAGCTGAAGCGAGGCGAGCAGCCTCAAATCGTGCTCAACTCCCTCTACAAGCTCACGCCCATGCAGAGCTCGTTTGGCATCATCATGCTGGCCATCGTGGACGGCCAGCCGAGAGTCCTGACCCTCAAGCAGGTGCTGCGACTCTTCTTGAAACATCGACGGGAAGTCGTCACACGCCGCACCACCTACGAGCTCAACAAGGCTGAACAGCGAGCGCACATCCTGGAAGGCTTGCAGCGGGCACTGGAGCACGTGGACCGAATCATCGAGCTGATCCGGGCCTGCAGCACGCCCGCGGAAGCGCGTGAGGGCCTGGTGGCGACCTTCGAGTTTTCCCCGGAGCAGGCTCAGGCCATCCTGGACATGCGCCTGCAGCGACTCACCGGTCTGGAGCGAGAAAAGATCCTCGAAGAACTGAAGCAGCTGGGCGAGGCCATCGCGGGCCTGCGACAGATCCTCTCTGACGAGGCCACGTTGAGAGCGGTCATTCGAAGTGAGCTCGAGGATATCCGGAATGCCTACCAGAGCCCCCGCCGAACGGTAATCATCGACCAAGGCGTCGAGTTGACCCACGAGGACCTGATCGCCGAAGAGCAAATGGTGATCACCGCCACGCACAGCGGTTACATCAAGCGCACGCCGCTGAGCCTGTACCGCAGCCAGCACCGGGGCGGCAAGGGGCGAATCGGCATGTCGACCCGAGCCGAAGAGGACATCGTCGACTACTTGTTCGTGGCCTCCACGCACAGCTACATCCTGATCTTCACCGCCTCCGGAAAGGTTCACTGGCTCAAAGTCTGGGAGATTCCCGAGGTCGGGAGTGCTGGCCGGGGGAAGCCAATCGTGAACCTGATCAATCTGGATGCAGAGGATCGTTTCGTCGACATGGTGACGGTGCCGGACCTGCAGCAGGAGGGTTATGTCTTCATGGCCTCCCGATCCGGGCACGTCAAAAAGACCCCCATCCAGGCCTTCTCCAATCCCCGATCGGCCGGCATCATCGCTTGCTCTGTCGCAGCAGACGACGAACTGATCAGCGTGGCCGTGGCGCCGGAAGAGGAGCGGGACATGCTGCTTTTCTCTCAGCGCGGCAAGGCCATTCGCTTTTCCTCGACGGATGTCCGATCCATGGGCCGTGTGGCGCGCGGCGTGATCGGCATGCGTCTCCGCGCCTCCGACCAGTTGATCGGCATGGTCGTCGTACACGACGAAGAGTCGGATCTGCTGGCCGTCACTGAAAACGGTTACGGGAAACGTACACCCATTTCGGAGTACCGCCGCCAGGGACGGGCCGGGCAAGGGATCATCAACATCAAGACCAGTGATCGAAATGGCCTGGTGGTCAGCACCTGTCTAGTGACGGCGGACTCGGAAATCATTATCATTACGAAGAACGGAAAGATCATCCGGTTGGAAGCAGCACGGATTCGGCAGACGCAAACCAGGAGCGCCCAGGGAGTCAAGCTCATCGATCTCGAAGAAGGAGACAAGGTGGCGGACCTGACGTTGGTGCCGATCGAAGAGGACGAGGAAGAAGAGTCGGAGGGAAACCTGCCGGCGGTGGGTTCGGGCGAGGAAATAGAGGCTGACGAGCCGGAAGAAAATGCTGGAGCGGAACAAGAGTAGCTGGGTTCTCATACTGCCTTTTTTGGTGTTCGGGC
The DNA here is from genome assembly GCA_041630155.1 of Acidobacteriota bacterium. GTDB lineage: Bacteria > Acidobacteriota > UBA6911 > RPQK01 > JANQFM01 > JBFGHG01. The sequence continues at coordinate 8,336 of JBFKLX010000055.1, read as the reverse complement.
TCGGGGTCGGACTCGATTTCCAGACCGAGAACGAGGCGCGTGCCCAGTTCGATCGTGCTCAGGAACACTGGCGCGCGGGCCGCTACCCTCAAGCCATCCGTGCCTACCGAGGAGTCTACGAGTCATACCCGGAGAGCCGTTACGCCATTCAGGCGCTCTGGGAGTCCGCCACCCTCAACTATTTGAGTTCCATCGATCTGGGGCAGGCTATCGATCTCCTGCAGCGGATCACCCGGGAACACCCCAGCCATCCCCTGGCCGACCAGGCCTTCGCGATGTTGGCCGAGATTCATGAATCCGCCTTTCAGGATCCCAACCAGGCCTTGCTCTATTGGATGGAATTGGACCGGCCGCGGGTGGCGCCGCAGCTGCGCAGGCACGCCCTTTACCGAACCGGCCGCGCGCTCTTCGAGCTCTCCCGGTTCGACGAGGCCAAGAGCGTGTTGATCCAGGTGTGTGACGGCAACCAGCGCGACTACCTGGCGCAACAGGCCAATCTGCGCCTCGGCATCATGCATCAGCTCCAGGAACGATACGAGCAGTCCCTCGGCTATTTTCTGGCAGTCCTGGCAATCATGGATTGCACCGACTGCCGGTTGCAGGCCCAGTTGGGCCTGATAGAGAGCTATGAATTCCTGAATGACCTTGACAGCGCGGTCAAAATCGCGCACCAATTGGACCTGAGGGAGTATCCCTTGAAGCAAGAGCTCTTGGACCGCCTGCAACAGAAACGCCACTACTACCAGGCGAGCACATGGAACAAATAACCCGATTCCTCACTGAATCCCAATGGAGTCTTCCGGTTTTGACCGGATTGCTTCTCGTGCTGATCGCGTTGCTGGTGTTCCGTTGGCGGCGGAGACGCAAGAAGGCCGTTCATCCCGACAAGACGGCCCGCCGTTGGGAGCTGATCACGGACTACGGACAGATCTATCCGTCGTTCCTCTTCATTCTCAACTGCTTTCGCCAGCATCACGAGCTGGGGGATCTGCTCGCCAAGCCGGACGTCGAGGAGGCAATGTCGCGCCTGGAAGCCCTCTATGATGCGGGTGGCACCAAGAACCGCAGGGACTCCACCTTGTTGCTCTTCCCCGTGCCGGCGGCCCGGTCCAGCCAGGTCAAAGCGGTTCTCCTCACCATCCTGCGCGGGATCTTCGACGACGAAGAACTGTCTCAGGGCCTGCCTCCGCAAGCCCACCAGGAGCTGGACCGGTTCCTCGATTCACTGGCTGAGGGGGGCCAGCACTAGGGCCGTCTCAGCGGACCAACGAGCGGACGAATCTTGCCCCTGCCTTTGCCTTACACCTCCGATTCTGCCAGTGATTCGCTCCAACGGAAAAGGCCGCCGCCCTGGCGATTTCCACAGGTCCGGATGTTCCGCCCCAACGGATTCGATCCGTGATCTCGAGGGGGTTCGTGTATACTACGAGCTTGCTCCGCACCGGGAAACGCCCCGAGGGCGGGAGACTGCGAAAGGAAGGGGGTGACAAGATTGGCAACCGTTTTCGTGCAAGACGGCGAATCGCTGGAAAGCGCTTTGCGGCGTTTCAAGCGCAAGGTGCAGCAAGAAGACATCATCAAGGATGCCAAGAAGCATTCCTACTTCCTCAAACCGGGCGAGAAGCGCCGCCTCAAACAGGCGCTGGCTCGCAAGCGGGCTCGCAAGAAGAGCCGCGGCCGTTGAGTCTTCAGCGGCGAGGTGCGTCACGGGCGCCTCGCCGTCCAACCCTCCTGATTCCCCTTCCCTCCCTTGACCACTCTCTCGACGAGGATTCCGCGCGAAGGCCCGGGGAGCCCCCTGGGCATTCGGGACAGATCCGGGCGAGTGAAAACGGTTGAAAAAATAGAGAAATCTCGCCTCGCGAGATCGATTTGCATGACACCGAATTGAGACGGTCGTTAATATCTGGAGCCATCAAGGGGAAGATTCAAGTCCTGGGTTCAAGGATATTCGTGATCAACCATCTTCACAACGACGCCACAGCCGGTGACAGATGAACGAAATGGTTTTATCGCCCTCTCCGTCTACGATCGAGCACCGCACGGCGGAAACGGAGACTCCTGGATCACCCAACAGGGCGCTGTTTTCGCCTCTCTGCTTCTATGGGCCGACACGAATCACGACGGCGTGTCGCGACCTGGAGAGCTCCACTCGTTGTTGTCACTTGGAGTCTACGCGATCGCCCTAAAATACAAGCTTTCCGGCCGGCGGGACCGGCACGGCAACGTGCTCCGTTTTCGCAGCAAGATCCTGGTCTCGGGCGATTCGCGTGCGCAACGCTACGCGTACGACGTGGTTTTTCGTTAGTTGATCTTCGCTTCTTCTGAAGTTTATCGCCACAAGCCGCCTCGAAACACAATTTGTTCGACTTCGTCGAAAATGATCTCGTCAGCGCTGTAATCTTAGAGCCTGGTGGTACGCGGCGACTCGTGGGCCGCGATGGCCCAGCGTTCTCGATCCTGCCGTTTTCCGAATGGCGGTGATGCCGGTGGCTCGAAAGGTGTGAGAGTGGGCGGCCAGCGGTCCTGCCCGGGGAGCCGACCGCAATCGAGGCCGAGCCGGCACCGAACCGGGAAAACGGGGCTGCGCCTCTTGACTCCCTGTCGCTCCAGCGGGCATTGTGAAACGTCGCTTGCGACCGGCGCAAAGCGCGCCGGGGGCGGGAGCGGCCTGCACGGCTTCCTTGGCATCGTCGGAGCGTGACCCTTGACGGCGGCAGAGATCATCCGAAAGAAGCGCGACGCTGGGTCGCATGATCCGGAAGAGATCCGGTTCCTGGTGCGCGGCGCTCTGTCGGGAGAGATCCACGACTATCAGGTGTCGGCGTGGTTGATGGCGGCATTTCTGCGCGGTCTGGATGCCGCGGAGACCTGGGCGTTGACCCGGGAATTCGTGGAGTCGGGCGTGGTCATGGACTACCCGGGATTGGATCTCCCGCTCGTCGACAAGCACTCCACCGGGGGAGTGGGGGACAAGACCTCTCTGGTCGTGGCCCCCCTGGTGGGGGTGTGCGGCTGCGCCGTCCCTATGATCTCGGGCCGAGGACTCGGTCACACGGGCGGCACCCTGGACAAGTTGGAAGCCATCCCCGGCTTTCGCACCGACCTCTCCCTGGACGAATTCAGGCACAACGTGCAGGAGCACGGGGTCGCCCTGATCGGTGCCACCGCCCAGTTGGCCCCCGGGGATCGTTACTTCTACCGGCTCCGGGACGTGACGGCGACCGTGGAGAGCGTCCCCCTGATCGTCGCCAGCATCCTGTCCAAAAAGGTTGCAGAAGGAATCGAGGTGCTGGTGTTGGACGTCAAGACGGGAGCCGGAGCCTTCATGGAAGATCTCGAGAGCGCTCGCTACCTGGCCGGGGAGTTGGTGAAAACGGGCCGCCGGCTGGGCAAGACCATGGTGGCCGTCATCAGCGACATGACCCAGCCCCTGGGCTGTCAGATTGGAAACGCCCTGGAGGTGCGCGAAGCAATCGAGGTGCTGCAGGGGGGCGGGCCGTCCGACACGCGCCTCCTCTGCCTGGAGTTGGCGGCCTGGATGATACACCGGGGACGCCCCCGACTGAGTCTCGAAGAGGCCCGTGCGCTGGCGAGCCGACAGCTCGACAACGGGGAGGCCTTGGCCAAGTTTCGCGAACTCGTGACCGCCCAGGGGGGCCAGGGGGCGATCGTCGACGACCCCTCTCTGCTGGCTCGGACTGCGCAGCGCTTCGAGTATACTGCCTCGGCGAAGGGCTATCTGCATCACGCACGAGCCGATGTTTTGGGCCGCTGCGCCCTTCTGCTGGGGGCGGGTCGGCGGAATGCCGCCGACTCAATCGATCACGCTGCCGGCGTGACTCTTCACAAGAAGGTCGGAGACGAAGTGGAGAAGGGCGAGGTCCTGGCGACCCTTCACTACGACGACCCCCTCCGATTGGAGCAGATCCGGCCCTTGCTGAAGCAAGCGTTTCGGGCTGGCCCGGAACCCGTGAAACAACCGGGATTGATTTGCGAGGTGATCAGCTGAAGTGGAACGTCTAATTGGTCTAGTGGGAATCGCTGTCATCTTTGGAGTCGCCTATCTGGTTTCGAGCAATCGAAAGGCGATCCAGTGGCGGATCGTGGTCTGGGGGGTCATTCTCCAGTTGACCTTCGGGATCCTGGTTTTGAAGGTAGGCGTGGGGCGGCAGGTCCTGAGTGCGGTGGCCGCGGGGGTGACGACATTGATCGGCTTCGCCGACCGGGGGAGCGAGTTCATTTTCGGCTGGCTGGTCCAGGATCCGAATCAATTCGTGTTCGCCTTCAAAGTGCTTCCGATCGTGATCTTCATCTCCAGCTTCTTCACTTGTCTTTACTACCTGGGCATCATGCAGATCATCGTGCTGGCCATGGCCAAGTTGATGAAACGATTCCTGGGGGTCAGCGGGGCCGAGTCCCTGGCCGCCGCCGCCAATGTGTTCATGGGCCAGACCGAAGCACCTATCATCATCGCGCCTTATATCCCCGAGATGACCTATTCCGAGCTGATGGCGTTGATGACGGGCGGAATGGCGACGGTTTCGGGTGCCATTCTGGGCGGCTACATCGGCCTGGGAATACGGGCTGAGTATTTGATCACGGCCAGCGTCATGGCCGCTCCGGCCTCATTGATGATGGCCAAGATGCTGATCCCGGAAACGGGTCAACCCAAAACGGCGGGCGAGGTTCGTTTGGAGGTGAAGCGGACCGACGCCAACCTCATCGAGGCCGCCGCCCGGGGAGCTTCTCAGGGAATGACGCTGGCACTGAACATCGCCGCCATGCTGGTGGCGTTCATTTCGATCATCTACCTGTTCAACGGCATCTTGAGCTGGGTGGGCGGCCTGGCAGGCTGGGAGGCGTTATTCGGAGAGCCGCTGACCCTCCAGCTGATTCTGGGATACGTCCTGGCTCCTCTGGCTGTGATCATGGGAGTTCCCTGGCAGGACGCCACTCAGGTCGGCCAGTTGATCGGTCTCAAAATCGTCTTGAACGAATTCGTCGCCTACGCAGAGCTTGCCGCGATGGACGGTGCGCTCGGCACGAAATCGGAATTGATCGCCACCTTCGCCCTGTGCGGCTTTGCCAACTTCAGCAGCGTGGGCATCCAAATCGGGGGGATCGGCGGCCTGGCGCCCACCCGCAAGACCGACCTGGCCAAACTGGGACTGCGTGCGGTGCTGGGCGGGTCGCTGGCCAGTTTCATGACAGCCACCCTGGCCGGAATGCTGAGCTGATCGGGCCTGAGGCGGCTCACACCCCCAACCGAACTCACGTCGCCGACCACCGGGAGAGTGCTCATGAATACCATCGAACTAGAAGGACAGTTGAATCAGGCAGCGGAGTTGCTGCGCCAACGTCTGGGCCAACCACCTGCTTGGGGAATGATCCTGGGCAGCGGCCTGGGGGATTTCGTCGACCAGTTGGCACAGCGGCGGAGTATCCCCTATGCGGAAATCCCGGGGTTCCCCGTTTCGACCGTGGTGGGGCACTCGGGGCGGCTGACGCTGGCCGAGGCTGAGGGTGTTTCCTTCTGCGCCCTGCAGGGACGGGTTCATCTCTACGAGGGAGTGCCGGCGTGGCAAGTGGTGGCGGCGGTGCGGACGCTGGCTTGCTGGGGCGTCCGGCGTTTCGTGGTCACCAATGCGGCGGGTGCGATCAACACCGACTTTACTCCCGGCGACCTGATGTTGATCACGGACCACATCAATCTGCTGGGAGACAATCCGCTGTGCGGTCCTAATCTGGACTCGTTCGGCGAGCGTTTTCCCGACATGACCCGCGCCTACCGCCCGAAGCTGATCGAAGCGGCTCGCCGGGCCGCTTCCCAGATCGGCCTGAAGCTCCGTGAAGGCGTCTACGTGGCGGTCCTGGGGCCCTCCTACGAAACGCCGGCTGAGATTCGCATGTTGAGGACGCTGGGCGCCGACGCGGTGGGGATGTCTACGGTGCCCGAGGTGATCGCTCTCAACCACGCTGGATGCTCGGTCCTTGGCATCTCCTGCATCACCAACATGGCGGCCGGCATACTCGACGAGCCGATGCGCCACGAAGACGTGCTGGCGACTACGTCACGGGTCCGCAAGGATTTCGCCAGCCTGCTGTTCGAATTGCTGCGAGGTGCGAAGTGAGAAGAAGGCGAGTGCATGTTTTCCCGCGCCGGCTCTGGGGCTGCGTCGCGGCGATCCTGCTGAGTGCCTGTGCACCGGCTGCAGGGCCGGCAGCCGGCCCAAGTCAGGAAACCTGCGACCTCTTGATCACCGGCCGGGTGGTTCTGACCATGGATCAGCAAAGCAGAGTGCACCGGCCCGGCTACGTGGCGATTCGCCAAAACAGGATCGTGGGGGTGGGCCCTCTGGACGAGGCCGATCGTTACTGGCCGGCACGGCGAATGGACCAGCCGAGAAAGCTGATCATGCCAGGACTGATCAACGGCCACCAGCACGCAGCCATGTCGCTGCTGCGGGGAATGGCCGACGACCTGGAGCTAATGGAATGGCTCCAGAAATACATCTTCCCGGCCGAGGCGGCAACCGTCGACGCCGATTTCGTCTACTGGGGAACCCGGCTGGCAGTCGTGGAAATGCTGCAGTCAGGCACGACCACCTTCGCCGACATGTATCACTTCCTGGACGAGGTCGCCCGCGCCTCCAGCGAGCTGGGAATCAGGGTGGTAGCCGGCCAGACCGTGATCGGTTTCCCTGCCCCCGACCACCCGACTCCCGAGGAAACGCTCCGGTTCAGCTCCGGATTCATCGAACGCTGGAAGGAACACCCCCTGGTCATACCGGCAGTAGCTCCGCATGCGCCCTACACTTGCACCCGCGAGACGCTGGTCGCGTCACTCAGGCTGGCCGAGGAGCACGACGTGCCGGTGCTGATTCACCTTGCGGAGACGGCCGACGAGGTGCGCCAGATTCAGGAACGGTACGGCACCACGCCGGTTCGATTCCTCTCGCAGATCGGATTCCTAACCGATCGTGTGGTGGCCGCTCACGGAGTCTGGTTGGAACCGGAGGAGATGCAACTGCTCGCGCAGGCGGGGGTGGGGGTAGTCCACAACCCGGAAAGCAATATGAAGTTGGCCTCGGGAGTGGCGCCGGTGGTCGAGATGTGGAAAGCCGGAGTCGACCTGGGCCTGGGAACCGATGGAGCCGCCAGCAACAACAACCTGGACATGTTCGAAGCCATGGACTTCATGGCCAAGCTCCACAAGCTCGTGAAGGGAGACCCGACGGCAGTCAGCGCTCGGCAAGTCCTGCATGCGGCGACCATGGGCTCCGCTCGTGCTCTGGACCTGGACGATCGTTTGGGCAGCCTGGAAACCGGCAAGCGCGCCGACCTGTTGGTGCTGGACCTGGACGGAGCCAGCGCCCTGCCTCTTTATGACCCTTACAGCCTGGTCGTCTACTCGCTGAAGGGGCCGGCAGTCGATACCGTCATCATCGACGGCAAGGTGGTGCTGCGACAAGGGGTCGTGACCAAGGTGGATCGCCAGGAACTCCGGGGTCGGGTCGAGCAGTATCGGAGGCAGGTAGAAGAATCGATCGGTCGGCGCTGACGCCGATCAACCGTCCTCCCTGGGCTCGAGCTGGAGAGCAACGGAGTTGATGCAGTAACGCTGCCCAGTGGGAGGGGGCCCATCCGGGAATACGTGCCCGAGATGAGCGTCACAGACAGCACACAGAACTTCGGTTCTCTTCATGAAGAAGCTGTAGTCGCTTTCGGTTTGGATGTTCTCCTCCGCCACCGGTTCCCAGAAGCTGGGCCAGCCAGTCCCTGAATCGAACTTGGACTCGGAATCGAACACGGGCGTTTCGCAACAGACGCAGCGATAGACCCCCTTCTTCTTACTGTCGTGATACTCGCCGCTGAATGCCCGCTCCGTCCCCTTCTTCCGGCACACTCGGTATTGCTCCGGGGTCAGTTGCTCCTTCCATTCGCGATCGCTCTTGGTCACCTTCGTCATGACGAAATCAGGGGGTTGGGGCCAGTGAAGGCGACTCTCACTTGACGTTGACGCACCGCACCGCCTTCCAGTGTCCCAGGAAGTCGATGTCTTCCTTGGTCTCGATCTCCAGGCCACTCTCCTGCATCAGCCGATCCAGATTTAGGTCGGTTGCGAACCCGATGCGATAAAACAGCGGTGAAAAAACCCTCTCGAAAAAACCGATGAGCGGCTTTTCATTCAGGAAATGGTTGAGAAAGACCAGGTAGCCGCCCGGGCGGCAGACCCGTTTCATCTCACGAACCACGGCAACCGGGTCCGGGACAGTGGAGATGAAGTAGGCCGCCAGAACGCGGTCGAAGCTGTCGTCCGGGAACTCGAGCCG